>JAEZHO010000387.1 GCA_023416545.1 Pseudomonadota bacterium | reverse complement strand
ATGGCGGAGAGGGTGGGATTCGAACCCACGATACGGTCACCCGTATGCCGCATTTCGAGTGCGGTGCTTTCGACCACTCAGCCACCTCTCCGCTTCGCTGGTCGGCGCTTTGGAAGCGCGGGCTGTCTCATAGCGACGAAAGCCGGGGCTGGCAAGCGCCAAATCCCGGTCCGGCGATCCTTTTTCCTTGACAGTTCCGGTGCCCTCGCCTATGCCCACGAGCGATCAGGCGTGGGATGGATTCCATGCCTCTTCTTTTGCGCGCGGCCCTGAGGCAGGCGTCGAAAATCCACCGGCGGAGGGCTTTGGGCCTACCGCTCAACGACTGGCAAAAAGACGGCCGCCCTCGGGCAGAGCCGGAACGAACATGAAAGGATAAAAAATGTTCGCAGTCATCAAGACCGGCGGTAAGCAGTACCGCGTCGCGGCCAACGATGTCCTCACCATCGAGAAGCTCGACGCCGAAGCCGGTTCCACGATCGAATTCAACGAAATCCTGGTTGTCGGCGTAGGCGCCGATGCCAAGTTCGGCGCTCCCTTCGTCAAGGGTGCGACGGTCAAGGCCGAAGTGGTCGAGCACAACCGCGGCAAGAAGGTCCTGTCCTTCAAGAAGCGTCGTCGCCAGAATTCCAAGCGGATTCGCGGCCACCGCCAGCATCACACGGTTGTCCGCATCACGGACATCTTGGCTTAAGTCGATCAGGGTTTCTAAGGTTTAAGGAGAACACCAATGGCACACAAAAAAGCTGGCGGCTCGTCGCGTAACGGTCGCGACTCCCAGTCCAAGCGCCTTGGCGTGAAGAAGTTCGGCGGCGAAGCCGTCATCGCGGGCAACATTATCGTGCGCCAGCGCGGCACGCAGTGGCATCCGGGCGCCAATGTCGGCCTCGGCAAGGACCACACGATTTTTGCTCTGACCGCCGGCAACGTGAACTACCGTACGAAGGCCAATGGCCGAGTATACGTGTCCGTAATGCCGAAAGCCGAAGCAGCGGAATAAGCCGGTAGCGCTCTAAAACAGCCGGCGTCTCATCGACCCGGCTGGCACCACCAGGTTTCAGTCCAGAAGAAAGGGAAGATGGGGCGCCACCCACCTTCCCTTTTTCTTTTGTTCCACAAGGAGGACTGAACCATGCAAGGCGAATTGATAAGGGCGAGCCAATCGCGGCCGCCCGAGGAACGGCTCAGGCCCGAGCGGTCAAGAAGCGATTGCCCCGTCTTACTGTCGCAGAGACTGGTTCTGCGTGCACCCCACCAGGAAGACATCGACGCCCTTGCCCATCTCGCCAACAATGCGAACATCGCCACCATGGTGTCGCGCATGCCGCATCCCTACACGGCAAGAGACGCAGCCGACTTCGTGCGACGTACGAACAGCGGCGAGATCGGCAAGTGCGTCTACGCCATCACCCGAGGTGACAACGGCGTCTTTCTCGGCTGCTGCGCGCTTGAACCGCAGGAAGACGAGCGGACCGTCGAGATCGGTTACTGGCTCGGGGAACCGTACTGGAACAAGGGCTACGCGACCGAGGCGGCACATGTCCTGATCGACATGGCCTTCCGTACCCGCGATATCGACCATATCGATGCGCGTTGCCGCGTCACCAATGTCGCGTCGCGCCGGGTGATCCAGAAGTGCGGCTTCCAATTCCAAAGTTCCGGCATGATCGGATCGCTGGCGCTGGGCGGCATGTTGCCGGTCGAGTGGTTCAGGCTCGACCGCAAGACCTGGATGTCGCTCCGGAGCTGGGGAGAACTGCGGTGACCGCGGCCCTTCACCAACGCCACCGTACCGAGATCGGGACCCCGGGGCCTTGCCCCGTCGTCACGACCTCCCGCCTCGTGCTTCGCCCGCACCGGCTCGCGGATGCGGGGAGCCTCGCGGAATCGCTGGCCGATTTCGCCGTGGCGCGAATGCTGGCGCGGGTGCCGCAACCCTATGACCGCCAGGACGCGGAAGACTGGCTGCAGATCCAGCTTTCCGATGCCGCGAACGGCTGGGCAGCCGCCATTACCATGGGTGACGACGTGCATATCGGCATGGTCGGGATCGAGCAGCGGTCAGGCCTGGCGCGTCGGCTACTGGCTGAACCGCTACTATTGGGGACGCGGCATCATGACCGAGGCGGTCGGCGCCCTCCTGGATCGCTTCTTGCGGCGAATGCCGGAATCGGCCATCCGATCCGGCGCCTTCGCCGACAACACCGCATCCCTGAAGGTCCAGCAGAAGCTGGGCTTCCGGGTCACCGGCTGCAGCGAAATGTTCAGCCTCGCCCGCAACGGCGTGGTGCCGCACATCGACACGCTTCTCCGACCGGAGGACCTGCGGCGCCTGTAACACCCCTGGCTGACCGACGGGCAACGATCGCCTTCGGTCAGCCGATCTCCACCCAGACAGGAAAGTGATCGGATCCGGCAGCCCCATGATCGATGTGGGCAGACCGGAGGCGCGGCACCAACCCGGGGCTTGTGAAGCAATGGTCGAGATGCATCCTGACAGTCCCCTCGCCTGGCGGCTTCGCCCAGGTGTAGGCGTCCTCGCCCGCGATGCCGAGATGCGCGAGTGCATCGAACGCATATCCCTCGCGCGCGGCTCTCGGATAGTATCGGTCCAGCCGTCCGGCCATTTCTATATATTCCGGCGATTCCGGCACCATGTTGAAGTCGCCCA
>JAEZHO010000273.1 GCA_023416545.1 Pseudomonadota bacterium | reverse complement strand
GCTCGGTCCCGGCCTGCCCGACAGCCTGCCGAAGATGCGATGGGCGCAGCTGCCCGCGCTCTGGAAGCGTCCGGCCGCAGCGCCCGACCGCGTCTGGCACGCGCGTCGCAACACGGAAATGCTGCCCGGCATCCTGATGCGCTCCGTCCTGCGCATGCCGCTGAAGCTGCTGTTCACCTCCGCGGCGCAGCGCCGCCACTCCCGCTATACCAAATGGCTGATCCGCAACATGGATGCCGTGGTGGCGACCAGCGCACGTTCCGGCTCCTTCCTGGAAGTCCCCCATACCGTCATCCGGCACGGCATTGATCTCGACGTCTTCCACCCTCCCCGCTCCGACGACGATCTTATCACCGCGACAGGCCTGCCGGGCCGCCATCTGGTCGGCTGTTTCGGACGCGTCCGCCACCAGAAGGGAACCGATCTCTTCGTCCGCGCCATGATCGAGCTCCTGCCGGAATATCCGGACTGGACCGCCGTCGTCTGCGGCAGGGTCACGGCCGAGCACCAGGCCTTCGGCGACGATCTGAAGCGCGCCGTTGACGAAGCGGGTCTCTCGGACCGCATCCGCTTCCTGGGCGAGGTCGACGACATCAAGCCCTGGTACCGTCGTCTTTCGCTTTACGTCGCGCCGTCCCGCAACGAAGGCTTCGGGCTCACGCCGCTGGAGGCCATGGCCTCGCAGACGGCCGTCGTGGCAAGCGATGCGGGTGCCTATGCGGAACAGATCGTCTCCGGCGAGACGGGCGCCGTCGTCGCCGCGGGGGAATACGAGGCGCTTCGCGATGCCATCGCACCCTATCTCGCCGACCCCGGCCTCGCCGAGGCGCACGGGCGCGCCGGCCTGGAGCATGTCCGCTCGAACTTTGCGCTGCGCGGAGAAGCCGAGGCGCTGGAGAAGGTCTACCGGGACCTGATCGGCGTTTAGCTCAGCCTCCGGCGTTCTGCCACAAACCTGAAATCCGGCTGACCCGCGCGCCTGCCGAGGCTCGCGCCGGGTGAAATCTAGACTTCCACCAGGCCCAGCTGCTTCACCTGACGGATCGTCAGCATGGTGCGCACCGTGTCGACATGCTCGTCCGCGGTCAGTTCCTCGATCACGAAATTCTGGAAGACCGTCAGGTTCTCGGCCGTGCAGCGCAGGAGGAAATCGCTGTCGCCGGAGACCATCCATGCCTCTCGCACGATCGGCCAGGCATCGACGCGCTTGGCGAACGACTTGAGGTCGGCATCGGACTGGCGCTTGAGCCCGACCATGCAGAAGGCGACGAGGTCGAAGCCGAGCTTTGGCCCGTTGAGGAGGGCGTGATAGCCCTCGATGACGCCCGCCTCCTCCAGCTTGCGCACGCGCCTGAGGCACGGCGGAGCCGAGATCCCGACCCGCTCGGCAAGCTCCACATTGGTCATCCGTCCATCGCGCTGAAGCTCGCGCAGTATCTTGATGTCGATCGCGTCCAGGTCAGCACGAAGCACGGTCATCCCCTTCGTTTTCCCGAAGCTTTTAGCCGAATGCCGGGTGAACGCAAGAATGCGGGCACGGTTATCCGCCCCGATCGCTCCAACTGATCTGTTGTTAACGCAAGGCTGCCCTTGATGTAGCGCATGGATCACCCTTAAATGTCGCAAGGAGCGGCAGATCGGCATCCGGCTTCTTATATGAGGAAGCGCCACCGCGCGACGATCGGCACGCTGAAAGGAAATTCAATGTCTGCCCGTCATACCGAAGTACTCATCATCGGCTCCGGTCCCGCCGGTTATACCGCCGCGATCTATGCCGCCCGCGCCATGCTCAAGCCCGTCCTCATCGCCGGGATGGAACAGGGTGGTCAGCTGATGATCACGACGGACGTGGAGAACTATCCGGGCTTCGCCGACCCCATCCAGGGTCCGTGGCTGATGGAACAGATGCTCAAGCAGGCCTCCCATGTCGGCACCGAGATCGTCAACGACCTCGTCACCGAAGTGGAACTGTCACGCCGTCCCTTCACCGTCCGGACCGACTCGGGCGCCGTCTGGACCGCCGATACGCTGATCATCGCAACCGGTGCCAAGGCAAAGTGGCTGGGCATCGAGAGCGAGCACCGCTTCCAGGGCTTCGGCGTCTCCGCCTGCGCGACCTGCGACGGTTTCTTCTATCGCAACAAGGACGTGATCGTGGTCGGCGGCGGCAATTCCGCCGTGGAGGAAGCGCTCTACCTCTCCAACATCGCCCGGACCGTCACCGTCGTCCATCGCCGCGACAGCTTCCGCTCGGAGAAGATCCTGGCCGAACGCCTCTCGCAGCGCCCGAACGTCACGGTGCGGTGGAACACCGAGATCGCCGAAATTACCGGAGAGCCGGCCAAGCCCCCGATGCCGCCCTCGGTCAACGGCGTGCGCCTGCGCGACACGCGGACCGGCGAGCTGAGCGAGCATCCGATCGACGGCGTCTTCGTCGCGATCGGCCATGCGCCGGCCACCGAACTCTTCAAGGACACGCTGCGCATGAAGCCCGGCGGCTACCTGTGGACGGCCCCGGATTCGACCGCGACCAGCCTGCCCGGCGTCTTTGCGGCCGGCGACGTCACCGACGACACCTTCCGGCAGGCGATCACCGCCGCCGGCATGGGATGCATGGCGGCGCTCGAGGCGGAACGCTATCTCGCCGGCATCCAGCCGATCGTCCAGGCGGCGGAGTGAGAGGGTAGATGGGAGTACCTCTCGACTGGGACAAGCTGAGGATCTTTCACGCTGCGGCCGAGGCGGGATCGTTCACCCATGCCGCCGACAAGCTGCATCTGTCCCAGTCGGCCATCAGCCGCCAGGTCAGCGCGCTGGAACAGGATGTGGGAGTCAAGCTCTTCCACCGCCACGCGCGCGGCCTGATCCTCACCGAACAGGGGGAACTCCTCTACCGGACCGCCCACGACGTGCTCCTGAAGCTCGAGGCGGTCAAGATGCAGCTGACCGAGACGACGGAGAACCCGTCCGGCAAGCTCCGCGTCACCACGACGGTCGGCCTCGGCCAGGGCTGGCTGACGGACAAGGTCCAGGAGTTTCTCCAGCTCTATCCGGAAATGTCGATACAGCTCCTCCTCGACAACGAGGAACTGGACGTCAACATGCGCCATGCCGACTGCGCCATCCGCCTGCGCCAGCCGCAGCAGTCGGACCTCATCCAGCGCAAGCTGTTCACGGTGCACATGCACGTCTACGCCGCCCCTTCTTATATCAACCGCTTCGGCGAGCCTCACACGATCGAGGATCTCGACAATCACCGCATCATCACCTTCGGGGAGCCGGCGCCGAACTATCTGCTGGACGTGAACTGGCTGGAAACGGCCGGCCGCTCGTCCGACAACCCGCGTGCGCCGCACCTGCAGATCAACAGCCAGACGTCGATCAAGCGGGCCTGCCTGCTGGGGATCGGCATCGCCGTCCTGCCGGACTACATCGTCGGGCGCGATCCCGGGCTCATCCAGCTTCCGCTTGCTGCCGACATCCCCTCCTTCGATACTTATTTCTGCTATCCGGACGAGATGAAGAACGCCGCCAAGCTCAAGGTATTCCGCGACTTCATCGTCGCGAAGGCCCGCAACTGGAACTTCTAGCCCTGAATGCCACTTCCGGGTGAGGCCTGCACGGTCTGCATGGCTGGGCTGCGCTTTTATTCATTGCTCACTGCACAAAAAACCACCATATCGCACACAGCTGATGCACACGGTGGCTTTCCTCCCAGTTCCACCGCACCAGCTGTTCCCCTCTGGAGGTTTTTTGACCTTCACACTTATAGGGCCCTGGAGCGATCCGGTGGCCCTTTTTTTTGTCCGCGTTTCCGGCAAGGGGTTGCCGGTGACCGGCAGTGTTCCATATGGGGCCGGGTTGGCTGGTAAGGCTGCGTTTGCCGCCCAGCCGTTCCCCTCTGGAGGCTTGACCTCACACCTCACGGCCGGAGACCATCCCGGCCTTTTTCTTTTCCGCGCCCTTAAAATCGTCAGGCGGCTATCTATATATCGTCCATGAACGATTTAGCGCCTCCGGCCCACGTCGAGATCCTCAAGGCGCTTGCCCATCCCACGAGGCTGGAATTCCTCGACTGGATGCGCGAGCCCGAGAAGCATTTCTCCTCGCAGGCCCATCCGCTGGAGATGGGGATCTGTTCGCAGCAGTTCGAAAAACGATGCGGACTGTCGCAATCCACCGTCTCCGCGCATCTGGCCGCGCTCGACAAGGCCGGCCTCGTGGAGGTCAGGCGCGTTGGCCAGTGGTCGTTCTATCGCCGTAACGAGGCGGCGATCCAGGCATTTCTCTCGGAGCTGACAGCGAGGCTCTGACCAATCCGTATCTGCATTCCAGTGAAAGGACATTCATGACCAGTCTCTTCGACCCGATCAGGATCGGCGACATCGAGGTCGCCAACCGCATCGTCATGGCGCCGCTCACCCGCAACCGGTCTCCCCGGGCGATCCCGAACGATCTGAACGCGACCTATTACGAACAGCGCGCCACGGCCGGCCTGATCATCAGCGAAGGCACGCCTATCAGCCAGCAGGGCCAGGGCTATGCCGACGTCCCCGGCCTCTACCTCCCCCAGGCCGTGGAAGGCTGGGCGAAGGTCACCGCCGGCGTCCACCAGAAGGGCGGCAGGATCGTCGCGCAGCTGTGGCATGTCGGCCGGGTCTCGCATGTCTCGCTGCAGCCCAACGGTGCCCAGCCCGTCGCACCCTCTGCCATTCCGGCCAGAGCGAAAACCTACATCATCGACGAGAACGGCGCCGGCGCCTTCGTCGACACGTCCGAGCCCCGCGCGCTGGAAGCCTCCGAGATCCCCGGCATCGTCGATGATTTCCGAAAGGCGGCGCGTGCCGCGATCGAGGCCGGCTTCGACGGCGTCGAAGTCCATGGCGCCAACGGCTACCTGATCGACCAGTTCCTCAAGACGGGCGCAAACGAGCGCACCGACGA
>JAEZHO010000268.1 GCA_023416545.1 Pseudomonadota bacterium | reverse complement strand
TGAACCTCATCGACCGCGACCGTTTCGAACTCTGCTGGATCGTCGACTTCCCGTTCTTCGAATGGAACGACGACGAGAAGAAGGTCGACTTCGCCCACAACCCGTTCTCCATGCCGCAGGGCGGCATGGAAGCGCTGGAGAACCAGGACCCGCTGACGATCAAGGCCTACCAGTACGACATGGTCTGCAACGGCTTTGAAATCGCCTCGGGCTCGATCCGTAACCAGTCGCCGGAACTCATGGTCAAGGCCTTCGAGAAGGTCGGCCTCAGCCAGGCGGACGTCGAGGAGCGCTTCGGCGGCCTCTACCGTGCCTTCCAGTACGGTGCACCGCCCCACGGCGGCATGGCGGCCGGCGTCGATCGTATCGTCATGCTGCTGACGGGCGCGAAGAACCTGCGCGAGATCACGCTCTTCCCGATGAACCAGCAGGCGCAGGATCTCCTGATGAATGCCCCGTCGCCCGCGACCCCGACCCAGCTTCGGGAACTGGCGCTTCGGGTGGTGCCGTCCAAGAAGGACTGAGCGGGTTTTCCCACCCGGTGATTTGCATGAACGGCGGCCCCCGGCCGCCGTTTTGCGTTTCGGCGGTTCATCTTTGGTGATGACGTGCAGGGGCCCAAAGCGGAACCAACCTCCGTCTCCCGTATTGTCTGCCCAGCAGAAGCACAGGAGAAAGAACATGCGCATTCAGCTTATCGCCGCAACGTCGGCTCTCGTCATGGTCTCCGGCGCCGCCCTGGCGCAGGGCACCGTCATCGTCCAGGAGCAGGCCCCCGTCGTCACCGGTTCCACCGTCGTCGTCCCCGGCGAAGTCCGCACCTACGTGATGGAGCAGAGCGTTCCCTCCGTCGTCTATGACGGCGAGGTCGTCGTCGGCGCGCCGCTTCCCGAAGCGGTCGAGGTCCACACGGTCGATGGCTACAACGACTACGCCTATACCGTCGTCAACGAGCGCCGCGTTCTGGTCAACCCGCAAACCCGCACCGTCATCCAGGTTCTCGACTAACAGCTTCGAAGGCCCGGGCCGAGCGGTCCGGGCCTTCGCTCGCACCGTGGCAGTCGCCACGTTGCAAGGCGGCATCGCCGCCGCTATAGACCCTTCATCACAAGGACTCGGGTGAAACCCCCGGGTGGCTCTTCCGGTCGCCGATCCGCCGGACAACGCAAAGCATCATCTCCCCATACGCCGAAATTCCCCGTCCGGCCGATGCTTCCATTGCGAAGAATTTTCCGATGAATGGTCTTTCCCAGTACAAGCGCGAATGGTTTTCCAACATCCGCGGCGATGTCCTTTCGGGCATTGTCGTCGCGCTCGCCCTCATCCCCGAGGCGATAGGCTTCTCCGTCATTGCCGGCGTCGATCCCAAGGTCGGCCTCTTTGCGTCCTTCGCCATTGCCTGCGTCTCGGCGTTCACCGGCGGTCGTCCCGGCATGATCTCCGCCGCCACCGCCGCCACCGCCGTACTGATGGTGACGCTGGTTCGCGACCACGGTCTCCAGTATCTCTTTGCCGCAACGCTCCTGATGGGGCTCCTGCAGATCCTCGCCGGCGCCGCCCGGCTCGGCCGCGTCATGCGCTTCGTCTCAAGGTCGGTGATGACCGGTTTCGTGAACGCGCTGGCCATCCTGATTTTCATGGCACAGCTGCCCGAACTCATCGGCGTCCCCGTCGAGACCTATGTGATGATCGCCGCCGGCCTCGCCATCATCTATCTCTTTCCGCTGGTGACGCGCCTCATCCCGTCGCCGCTCGTGGCTATCGCGGCGCTGACCGCGGTCGCCTACTACTGGGGCATGGACATCCGCACGGTGGGCGATCTGGGCGCACTACCGGACAGCCTGCCGATCTTCGCACTGCCGCAGGCGCCGCTGACCTTCGAGACCCTCGAGATCATCTTCCCCTATTCGCTGGCGCTCGCCGCCGTCGGGCTGCTGGAATCCCTGCTGACCGCCAAGATCGTCGACGAGATGACCGACACGAACAGCAACAAGAGCCAGGAATGCGTAGGGCAGGGCGTCAGCAACATCGCCTCCGGCCTGATCGGCGGCATGGGCGGCTGCGCCATGATCGGCCAGTCGGTGATCAATGTCGGTTCCGGGGGGCGCGGTCGCCTCTCGACCTTCGTCGCCGGCGCCTTCCTTCTCTTCCTGATCCTCGTCCTCGACGAGATCGTCCGCATCATACCGATGGCGGCGCTCGTCGCCGTGATGATCATGGTCTCCATCGGCACCTTCTCGTGGCGCTCGGTTCTGGACCTGCGCCGCAATCCCCTGCCGTCGTCGATCGTCATGCTGGCAACGGTCGTGACCGTCGTGGCCACCCATGACCTGGCGAAGGGCGTGCTGGTCGGCGTGCTTCTCTCCGGCGTCTTCTTTGCCGGCAAGGTCTCGCGTCTCTTCCACGTCCGCTCCGAACCGAGCCCCGACGGCACCGCGCGCACCTATCACGTCGACGGCGAGATATTCTTCGCCTCGACGGAGAGCTTCATCAAGGCCTTCGACTTCTCCGAGCCGCTGAAGCGGGTGACGATCGACGTCTCGCAGGCGCATCTCTGGGATATTACCGCGGTCGGCGCGATCGACGACGTGGTGCTGAAGTTCCGCCGCCACGGGGTCGAGGTCGATCTGAGAGGCGTCAACGAGGCAAGCGCCCACATGATCGACCGCTTCGGGACCCACGACAAGGAAAATGCACCGCAGGCCGCGCTGCACTGATCCCGACCGAAGGAGCATGTTCAACTGTCGCGCCAGAGCACCTTGACCGCCATCGTGGCGGCGGAGGTGCGCTTCTCGACCATCAGCTTGTTGAAGATCTGCTCGAGATGCTTGTTGACGGTTCGCGGCGACATTTCGAGGATGTCGGCGATCTCCTTGTTGGCCTTGCCGTG
>JAEZHO010000205.1 GCA_023416545.1 Pseudomonadota bacterium | reverse complement strand
TTGACAGGTCGTTGCCCGGCATCTCGTGGGAGGTGATATTCGTTGACGACGACAGCCCCGACGGCACGGCCGATCGTGTAAGGGCCATTGCAGACCGGGATGCCCGGGTGCGCTGCGTCCGCCGGCTCGGAAGGCGCGGCCTTGCCGGTGCGTCGATCGAGGGGATGCTCTCCTCGTCGGCGCCCGTCGTCGTCATCATGGACGGTGACCTGCAGCATGACGAGACGCTGTTGCCGGAGATGCTTCGACGCATCCGGTCCGGCGACGATCTCGTCATCGCGAGCCGTTTCAGCGATGTCCCGGGCGCTGAGGGCGGCGCCTCGGACGGTCTTTCGAGCACGCGTCTTGCAGGGAGCCGCGTGGCAACACGCCTGGCGCGAACGCTGCTGAAAATCGACGTCAGCGACCCCATGAGCGGGTTCTTCGCGATCCGTCGCCCGGTTTTCGAAGCGCTCGCCCCGCGCCTTTCCACCCAGGGCTTCAAGATTTTGATGGACATCCTCGCTTCGACGCCTACGCCACTGCGAACGAGCGAGATACCGTTTCGCTTCCGCGCACGTCAGAACGGCATTTCCAAGCTCGATAATCTCGTGGCGGTCGAGTATCTCGGCCTGCTGCTCGCCAAATCGACGGGCGATGTGTTCTCGCTCCGCTTCCTCTTGTTCTCGCTCATCGGCGGAGCCGGCGTCGTCGTGCACCTGATCACCCTTAAGGCGGCGCTGGCATGCGGCCTCGCCTTCTGGCTGGCGCAGATGACGGCGGCCTATGTCGCGATGACGGGGAACTTCTTCCTCAACAATACCCTGACCTACCGCGACCGCAGGCTGAAGGGCCGTCGGCTGATCGTCGGTCTCGCCTCGTTCTATGTCGTCTGCAGCATCGGCGTCATTGCAAATGTGGGCATAGGGCAACTCCTCCATGACCATTGGTCCAGGTGGTGGCTGGCAGGCCTTGCGGGCGCCTGCATGGGGGCCGTCTTCAATTACGTCATTACGTCCGCGCTCACATGGCGCGTAAGATGACCGCGGAATTCACCGCCCGTCACGCTACCGACGATCCCCGCCGTCCCTTCGGCCGTCCCGCCGGCGACGGGCCAGCTCCTTCCATGGCGCACGATCTGGACGATCGCGCCGCTCTGCTGCGAGCCGCCACCGTCATCATTGTGGCTGGCGCGCTTGTCCGACTGGGCCTCGCGGCGCTGCTCGATCCTGGCGTCGATGAGGCCTACGCCATGGCGGTCGCCGGACAATGGCAGCTCTCATGGTTCGATCACCCCCCGATGGCCTTCTGGTGGGTGAAGGCGATGCGCGAGCTGGCCAATCCGTTCTGGGGCGAAGACGTACCGGTTGTCGTCCTGCGCCTGCCCTTCGTGCTTGCCTTTACCGCAACGAGCGCGGTGATGTTCGATCTCACCTTTCGCAGGTGGGGGCCGAGGGCCGGATTGTGGATGCTGCTGGCGCTCAGCCTGGCGCCTTTCTTCCTCGTTTCGGCGGGAAGCTGGATGGTGCCTGACGGTCCGTTGCTGCTGTTTCTTGCCCTGACGGCCTGGTTGCTCGACCAGATCCTCCATTCCGCGTCCGAGCCGGCGCGTCGACGACGCCTTTGGCTGGCTGCCGGACTGACCCTCGGATTTGCCGGGCTTTCGAAATACCATGCCCTCCTGTTTGCCCTCGGCGCGGCCGCCTTCATTCTCGCGACACCGCATCGAAGCCAGCTGAAAACGTCGGCACCCTGGCTGGCAATCGCGATCGCGGGGGCCACGGTGTCGCCGATCCTCTTCTGGAACGCCGAACATGACTGGGTCTCGTTCTCTTTCCAGTCGTCGCGCGGGTTTGGGTCCGACGGCCCGGACTGGGCGGGGTTCGCCCGCGCGTTGCTTGGGCAATTGGCCTATCTCGGCCCATGGACGCTGGTCGCTTCGAGCGCCGCCTTGTCCTGGCGCCTTCGGGCGGAGGATAAACGGAGCGGCTCAACGGCATTCCTGGCGGCGATCGGCCTGCCGACGATCGTCGTCTTCACCATGGTGCCGGTCTGGGGTGGTGCTGCCCTGCCCCACTGGCAGATGCCGGGCTGGCTCTTCCTGTTGCCGGTTCTCGGGCACGCCATCGCGGAGCTTGAAACCCGCCATCGCAAACCCAGTCGTCTGGCAAGGTCATTCGCCGCCACCGCTGCAGCATTGCTTGCGCTCGTCATTATCGCCGTGACGCTGATCCGGTTCGCCCCGCCGTCGCCCACCGTTATCGCGCGTCTCGGGCTCGGCAGCTTCCTGCAGGAATCGATGACATGGCGCGGGCTCGCGGAGAGCCTGACGGAGCGAGGCCTGCTTCCGGCGACAGCCCAACGAACGACCATGCCGAAGGAGCGCCCACTGGTCGTTGCCTTCCGCTGGATCGATGCCTCGCGCCTCGCCGAGGTCCTGGGGTCGCGCGCGACGGTTATCGCGATTGGCGACGATCCTCGCGGGTTCGCCTTTCTCGCCGACTCGGCCGAGTGGCTCGGTCGCGATGTGTTGTTCATCGGTCGCCCCGGCACCTTCACGCGCGGTCTTGGGGCGGTAGAACCCCATTTCGCCCGCATCGACCGCAAGGTACCCATCCCGGTCCTGATCGGCGACCAAACCCTGTTCCAGGTGGACGTTGCATTGGGCCGGCGGCTGAAATCACCCTTTTCGTCGCCCTATCCGGGCCG
>JAEZHO010000197.1 GCA_023416545.1 Pseudomonadota bacterium | reverse complement strand
ACATCCGCAAGTCGATGGCGGACAGTCCGAACGACGAACTGGTCCGCGACGCCTACGCGCTGGCGACCAATCTTGGCGTGACCGGCACGCCCACCTACATTGTCGGCGACGAGGCGCTGTTCGGCGCGGTGGGCGAAGATGCGCTCGAGGAGAAGATCGCCAACATCCGCGCCTGCGGAAAAAGCACCTGCTGACATCCGGCCCGAGATCAGGCTCCCCGGGGCGAGCGACACGGGGAAAGCCGGGCGTTTCAGGCAGCGGGGGCTTTTCCTTGCAGGCCGTGGCGGCTATAGGTGGCGCTCAATTCTGATGGAACATCAAAAAAAGATGAACAAGACGGTCTTTGTCCTGAACGGCCCCAATCTCAACATGCTCGGCAAGCGGGAGCCCGGGATCTACGGCGGAAAGACGCTGAAGGATATCGAGAACGACTGCATCGCCGCGGGGCGCGACTACGGACTGACCGTCGATTTCCGACAGAGCAACCATGAAGGCGTGCTCGTGGACTGGCTCCACGAGGCGGGCGAGAAGGCCGCAGGCGTCGCCATCAATGCCGGCGCCTATACCCATACCTCGCTTGCCCTGCACGACGCGATCCGCGCAATCCAGCCGGTTCCGGTCATCGAAGTGCACATTTCCAATGTGCACGCGCGCGAGGAATTCCGCCATCACTCGAAGATCGCGCCGGCCTGCAAGGGCGTCATCTGCGGCTTCGGCCCGATGAGCTACATCCTGGCGCTGCACGCCTTGAAAAGCATCACTGACTGACAAGATAACAGAACAATAGGAATTGCCATGTCTGAGAAGAAGAACGGTATCGACAAGGGATTGATCCGCGATCTCGCGAACATCCTCAACGACACCGACCTCACCGAAATCGAGATCGAGCAGGACGACCTGCGTATCCGCGTCTCCCGCCAGTCGACGACGCAATACGTCCAGGCCCCCGTGGTACAACACGCTCCGGCGCTGGCTGCAGCGCCCGCCCCTGCCGCCGCCGCACCGGCAGCAGCTCCTGCCGCGCGCGACAACGCCAATGCCGTGCCGGCGCCGATGGTCGGTACCGTCTACCTCGCCCCGGCGCCCGGTTCCCGCCCCTTCATCGAGGTCGGTTCGACGGTCAAGGAAGGGCAGACGCTCCTCATCATCGAAGCGATGAAGACCATGAACCAGATTTCCGCGCCCCGCTCCGGCAAGGTCACCGAGATCCTGGTCACCGACGGGCAACCGGTCGAATACGGCGAACCGCTCGTCGTCATCGAGTAGGACCACCAATGATTTCGAAAATCCTCATAGCCAACCGCGGCGAGATTGCGCTTCGCGTGCTTCGCGCCTGCAAGGAACTCGGTATCGCGACCGTCGCGGTTCATTCGACCGCCGACGCCGATGCCATGCATGTGCGGCTGGCCGACGAGAGCGTCTGCATCGGCCCTCCGCCGTCGCGTGACAGCTATCTCAACATTCACCAGATCGTCGCCGCCTGCGAGATTACCGGTGCGGACGCCGTTCACCCGGGCTACGGATTCCTGTCGGAGAACGCCAAGTTCGCAGACATCCTGGACGCTCACGGCATCACCTTCATCGGCCCGACGGCCGAGCACATCCGGATGATGGGCGATAAGATCACCGCCAAGCAGACGGCCGTCGAACTCGGCATCCCCGTCGTACCCGGCTCCGATGGCGAGGTTACGCCGGAAAACGTGCTGGAGACGGCCCGCAAGATCGGGTTCCCGGTGCTGATCAAGGCGACGGCCGGCGGCGGTGGCCGCGGCATGAAGGTCGCCAAGATCGAGGACGACCTGATGGAAGCCTTCGATACCGCACGCTCGGAAGCGGCGGCCGCATTCGGCAACCCGGCCGTCTACATGGAGAAGTACCTCGGCAAGCCGCGGCACATCGAAGTGCAGGTCGTCGGTGACGGCGAAGGCAACGCGATCCATCTGGGCGAACGCGACTGCTCGCTGCAGCGCCGCCACCAGAAGGTATGGGAAGAGGCCAACTCCCCTGCCCTCAACGTCGAGCAGCGCATGAAGATCGGCCAGATCTGCGCCGACGCCATGAAGAAGATGAAATACCGCGGCGCCGGCACGATCGAGTTCCTCTACGAGAACGGCGAGTTCTACTTCATCGAGATGAACACGCGCCTCCAGGTCGAGCATCCGATCACCGAGGCGATCACCGGTATCGACCTCGTGCACGAACAGATCCGCGTCGCTTCCGGTGCGGGACTTTCCGTCACGCAGGACGAGATCACCTTCTCCGGCCACGCGATCGAGTGCCGCATCAATGCGGAGGATCCGCGGACCTTCGTTCCCTCGCCCGGAACGATCACGCATTTCCACGCGCCCGGCGGTCTTGGCGTTCGCGTCGATTCCGGAGCCTATGCCGGCTACAAGATCCCGCCCTATTACGACAGCCTCATCGGCAAGCTGATCGTGCACGGCCGGACCCGGATAGAATGCATGATGCGCCTGCGCCGGGTGCTGGACGAGTTCGTCGTGGACGGCGTGAAAACAACTCTCCCTCTTTTCCAGGAACTTGTCTCCAATCAGGATATCGCCAACGGCGAGTATGATATCCATTGGCTGGAAAACTATCTGGCGCATCACAAAGCGCAATAGGAGAGGCATGGTCGGGCGGCGCGGCAGATACTATCCGGCCATCACTCCGGAGATACTGTTGCGCGCCTATTCCATCGGGCTTTTTCCGATGGCCGAATCGGCCGACGACCCGGAAATCTTCTGGGTCGAGCCGGAGGTGCGGGGGATCCTGCCCTTCGAGAACTTCCATATCTCCCGGAGCCTCGCCAAGACGCTTCGCAAGAACCCCTTCGACATCCGCTTCGATACCGCGTTCAGCCAGGT
>JAEZHO010000185.1 GCA_023416545.1 Pseudomonadota bacterium | reverse complement strand
GCTTCGTCCAGTTCGTCCGCGGGGCCGAAGGCGGCCTCCACGGCTTCTGCCCGCCGAAGCGCATCGCCACCAAGCGGCTTTGCTTCTTCAACGACAGCCTTCATTTCGTCCATCATCCCGTTGCAATGCAAGATGATATCGCAGCCACCCCCAGCTATTCGCCGGGCGCGCTCGCCGATCGTCCCCCGTAGCGCGTTCATCGAGGTGTCGTCCGACATCAGAAGGCCATCGAAGCCGATGGTGCCGCGGATGACGTCGTCGATGACCCGGGGCGACGTCGTCGCCGGCTGATCGGGATCGATCGCGGTAAAGACGATGTGCGCGCTCATCGCCATCAGTTCGTTCCTTAAGGCGCGGAACGGCACGAAATCATGCGCCTCAAGTTCCGCCAGGCTCGCGTCCACCACCGGGAGCTCGTGGTGCGAATCCGCCATGCCGCGCCCGTGACCGGGGATATGCTTCATGACCGGCAGGACGCCGCCGGCCTTCAGCCCATCCGCCGCCGCCTGGCCCATGTCGGCCACCAGCATGGGATCGAAGCCGTAGGCACGGTCGCCGATGACGTTGCTGGCCCCCCTTACCGGGACGTCGAGCACCGGCAGGCAGTCCACATTGATGCCGAGGCGCAGGAGATCGAAGGCGTGCAGGCGCGACATCAGCCACGCCGCCCGCAGGCCTTTTTCCCGGTTCTGCGCGTACAGGGCGCCGAGTTCGGCGGCCGGCGGATACTTTTCCGCAAGCGGCGGCCGGATGCGCTGGACGCGCCCGCCCTCCTGGTCGATCAGGACCGGTGCGGCCGGGCGCCCGACCGCGTCGCGCATCGCCGCGACCAGGTCGGCCACCTGCGCGGCCTCCTGGATGTTTCTCGCAAAGAGGATAAAGCCCCACGGACGCTCGTTCCTGTAGAGGGCCAATTCGTCGGCGGTCAGTTCGGAGCCGCTCGCACCCAGGATGATTGCTTTTGATTCGCTCATGCCCGGATCATAGACGCCGCGGACGCAAAGGCGAATGCCGCGGGCCTCAACGAAAATCGGGGCCGCGAAGGCCCCGATCGTCCATTCAATGCCGGCTCGGCCCTACTGGGCGACGAGGCAGCTTCCGCCGGCGGCACGATAGCTCTCGCAGAGCGACACGGCATCGGCCTTGCTGCCTGCCGGGATGCGCACGCGGTAGAACGTTCCCTTGCCGGCAATCTCGGCCTTCTTGATATCGACGCCGCGGCCGCCGATGACGGAGCCGAACTTCGACGAGAGGTTCTGGTACGACTTCTGGGCGTCCGCTTCGCTCGGGAGCGACGCGATCTGGATGACATAGCCGCCCGGCGCAACCGCCGCGACCTCAGTTGCGGGCGCAGGCGCCGCTGCCGGCTGTTCCTGCGTAGGCCGCAGGTTACCCCGATCGCTCACAGCCGCGACGACATTGACCGGCTGTTCGGCCGGACGCGCAGTCGGAACCGGAGCCGCCATGCCGGACATGGCCGGGGCATCGTCGGTGATCTCGGCTGCAACCGGCGCAGTGTCGGCAACACCTGTGGAAACCGGAACGATGCCGGCGACACCGGCCGCATTTGCCTGCGGCTGAGCGGCGACAGGCGCGTCGGGAACGGCGGCCACTTCGACCGTCTTCACCGAGGCGGCGGGAAGCTTGTCCGTTTCAGGCGAACGGGCGGGCTCGGCGACAGTCGCGGGCTCGGCAGGCACTTCCTGCTCGACCAGCGTGCCGTCGGGGCGAACGATCATCGTCTTCACGCGGCGCGGCATTACCGCGACCGTCTGCTGACCGGCTTCGGAAGGCAGCGCCTCGGCCTCGTCCGGCAGGAGACGATCGTCCTGCATCAGTCCGCCTGCATCGGCATCTTCGGCGGCCGCGATATCCTGGCCTTCCAGCGGAAGCGAGTCGGTCATCAGGGTCTTCTGGACAACATCGACCGGTTCTTCGCTCGTGGAGATCAGGGTCTCCTGCTTGGGCGCTTCCATCGCCGCACCGGCGACGCGGTCATAGACGGCCTTGTCCTGGTTTGGGACGGTCTTTCCGCCGGGGTTTTCCGGCAGCACCTTAACCGGGTCGGTATCGGCGGCGATGACGATCGGCCCGCCGTTTCCTGCAACGGTGGAATCGTCACCGGAGAGGAAGGCATAACCGATCGATCCGCCGATAAGGACGACACCTGCGATGGCAAGCGGCAAGGAAATGGACGGCAGCGACAATCTCTCGCGCGCCGGGATGCGGCCTGTGGCCGGTGTCATGACATCCGCATAGGAAGGCTGCGGCTGGGGCGCCAGCGGAGCGGTGAGGCTGCGGCGGAAATCCTCTTCGAGGGCCCGCTCGAAGTCGTCGAGATCCGGATAGGCAGCCGGCGGAGGCGTCTGCTGGGCGGCGCCCTCGACGGCGGAAACAGGAACAGGCTCGTCAGCTTCGGCCTCGAGCGCGGGAGACGCCCGCAGCAGCGCCGAAAGCTCGCCGTCGAGATCGAAATCATAGTCGTTACGCTGGGGCGCTACGGGCTCGTCTTCCTCGATGTGAAGATCCGGAACGTCCAGGTGTGCGACGGGCTCGGGCTGGTCTTCACCGTCCGTGATCATGGACGCGTCGAACGGAAGATCATCGAGCTGCGCCAATGCCGGTGCCACGGTTTCGGCAACGCTGCGGACCGGAGCGGTCGTGGCGACGGGTTCCGTCGCCAGGGGCTGGGGAGCAGCCCGGGCGATCGGCGACCAGCTTGCGGTATGCTGGATCGGAGCAGGCGCGGCGACAGCCTGAGGTATTGGCTGAGTTACTGCCTGAGCTACGGGCTGCGGCGTCACCGGCAGCACTGCCGGCTGCGGTGCAAATACCGGCTGCGACGGCGATGCGACGGCGGATGGTGATACCGAAGCCGTGGCGGGCCGAGGCTCGGCAAAGAGTGGCTGCTCGTCGTCCAGCATCAGGTCGGAAAGATCGAAATCCAGATCGTCGAGCGCGAGTTCGAAATCATCGACCACGAATTCGTCGGTCAAAGCCGGCTCGACCGCACGGCTTGAGCTAGTCGCGATGTCGAAGCCTGCAACGTCAGATCCGGCGGATGCAGTCGCTGCGGCCTGCCGGCGCGTCACGGCTTCCGCCCACTTCTCGTGGCCATCGGCGACGGAAGGGATCGCAGTGTCACGCGCCGCGTTCGCCATGGAATGACGAGAAGCGTCGCCGATCAGCGCGTCGAGGTCGGAAAGATCCGCCGGTATCGCCAGCTCATGTCCGGAGGTAGGGGCGGCGTCATCGCGGGAGAACACATCGACGGAAGGGACCGCGACAGCCTCTTCCTTCGGCGGCGTCACGGCAGCCGCGGGCGACACCTCGCCGCGTGCGGAAGGATCGGAGCCGAGGTCGCGGGCAATGTTGAAATTGGCAAGCGGCATGCGGAAGCCGGGCGTATACCCTCCCCTCCGCACCGGTTGAGCCTGGGGCTCGGCGGGCGCCGGCTCGGCAGCCCTGAACGGCGCCTCCCCGAGCGCGAGTTCGAGCTCGTCGGCGAGATCGAACTCCGTTGCACCTTCCACGTCCGGCGTATCGTCGAGCCGCCCGGGTGCATCCGTGTCCGGTTCCGGCAGGGTATCGGCGAGGACCGCCTCTTCGAAGAACTGCTCCTCCGGCTGGCGCTGGTCGTTTGCGGCGATCCAGTCCAGCTCCTCGGGCTCCACCGCCTCCATCGGGGACGAGACGACGGCCTCATCCACGGATGGCGCGAAACTATCGGCCGGAAGCCGGGAACGCGGGGAATCGTAGCGCTCGAATTCGCGCAGCAATTCGTCCTCGAGGTTGAAGGCGGGCTCGCGGCGCTCGGTCACCGGGGACCTTGGCACCAGGCGCTCGTCGTAGCCGACAATACGGGCGAGTTCCGCCAGCGGATCGTCTTCGGCAAAGAAGTCCGGACCGTCATTCCGGCTACGCGCAAGGTTATCGTCTGCCATTACTTCGTCCACCCACCTACACTTACTCGGGGCATTGCCAGTGCTTTGTGGGGAAATGGTGGCGACGCTATCGCATTTCTTCCGGCGCGGCAGTGCCCGTAATGGCCAAGCCCGACTTCAAAACAGACGCGACAGCGTGCACCAGCCCAAGTCTGGCAATGCTCAATTCTCGGTCCTTATCGTTAACAAAACGTAAGTCAGGCTGATCCTTGCCCTTGTTCCAGTGGGCGTGGAAGAAACTTGCCAGATCGTAAAGGTAAAAAGCAAGGCGATGAGGTTCCTGCGACAGTGCTGTCGCCTCAATTAGCCGTGGATACTCCGCGATCTTGGCAATCAGCTGGATCTCGCTGTCATCCTCGATGAGTTTTGCCGATGCGGCGAGATCGAGCGAATCAATGTCGAGATCGGGAAACGCCTCGCGCGCCTGGCGGAAAACCGACATGCAGCGGGCATGCGCATACTGCACGTAGAAGACCGGATTGTCCTTCGACTGCTCCGTCACCTTGGCGAAGTCGAAGTCCAGCGGCTCGGAGCTCTTGCGATAGAGCATCATGAACCGGACGGAATCGCAGCCGACCTCCTCGACGACTTCGCGAAGAGTGACGAAGTCGCCGGAGCGCTTCGACATCTTCACCGGCTCGCCGTTGCGGTAGAGCTTCACCAGCTGGCACAGCAGCACCGTGAGCTTCGCGTCGCCGCCCGAAATGGCGCGCGCAAGGGCCTCAAGCCGCTTGACGTAGCCACCGTGGTCGGCGCCCAGCACGTAGATCATCTCGTTGAAGCCGCGGTCGAACTTGTCCTTGAAGTAGGCGACGTCGGCCGCGAAGTAGGTATAGCTTCCGTCCGACTTGATCAGCGGCCGGTCGATGTCGTCGCCGACGTCGGTCGAGCGGAAGAGCGTCTGCTCGCGGTCCTCCCAGTCCTCCGGCAACTGCCCCTTCGGCGGCGGCAGCGTGCCCCGATAGACATGCCCCTTGAAGGTCAGGTCGTTGATGGCGGTGCGGATGCGCTGCGCACCGTCCGCATGCAGCGTGTATTCCGAGAAGAAGACGTCGTGATGGACGTTGAGAGCGGCAAGATCCTCGCGGATCATCGCCATCATCGCGTCGATGGTCCGCCGCTTGACGAGAGGCATCCACTCGTCTTCCGGCATGGTGAGCAGGCGGGTGCCGAACTCGTCGACGAGCGCCTGCCCCACCGGGACCAGATAGTCGCCGGGATAGAGGCCGGCCGGGATTTC
>JAEZHO010000178.1 GCA_023416545.1 Pseudomonadota bacterium | reverse complement strand
GCGAGCCGCATGTCGGACGCCATGGCGAGGATGGCGCCGGCGCCGGCGCAGATGCCGTCGACCGCAGCGATGACCGGCTGCGGGCACTTGCGCATCGCCTTGACGAGATCGCCGGTCATGCGGGTGAAGGCCAGAAGGTCCGGCATCGCCATCTGCGTGAGCGGTTCGATGATCTCGAACACGTCCCCGCCGGAGGAGAAATTGCCGCCCGCGCCGGTCAGCACCACGGCGCGATCGTCGGAGGCATAGGGGAGATCGCGGAAGAGGTCGCGCAACTCGGCATAGCTTTCGAAGGTAAGCGGGTTCTTACGTTCCGGTCGGTTCAGCCGGATCGTCGCCACGCGTCCGTCGTCGCTGACGTCCCAGAGGAAATGCCGCGCCTGGTAGTCCCTGAACGGGCGCAGGTGCCCTGCCATCGAAACCGTGCTCATCCTGCCAGTACCTCCCCGCCGGCGATAGCAATCGCCTGGCCGTTGATCGATCCCGCAGCCGGCGATGCCAGCCAGAGAACCGCGTCCGCGACTTCCTCCGGCCGGACCAGCCGGCCCTGCGGATTGCATTTGGTGAATTCCCTCGTCGCCTCCTCCCGGCTGCGGCCGGTCTTTGCGACGATCGTCTTGATCGCCTGCGCGACGAGCGGCGTGTCGGTGAAGCCGGGGCAGATCGCGTTGACGGTAATCCCGGTTTTCGCAAGCTCGAGCGCCAGCGAGCGGGTGAGCCCGATGACGCCGTGCTTCGCCGCTGTATAGGCCGAGACATAGGCATAGCCCGTGAGGCCTGCGGTCGAGGCGATGTTGAGGATGCGGGCCCCGTCGCCGCGGAGCTTCAGGTCCGGAAGGACAGCCTGCGTGACCTGGAAGACACCCGTCAGGTCGACCGCGAGCACCCGGTTCCAGACATCCAGCGAGGTCTTCTCGAATGGCGCGCTGGGCGCCTCGCCGGCATTGTTGACGAGGATATCGACGGGGCCGAAGGCCTGCCGGGCGCCGGCCAGACCCTCGTCGATCGCCGTCCGGTCCGTGACGTCGAAGCCTGCGGCCACGTGGACGCGCTCGCTCCCGAGCGTCTTCGCCAGATCCTGCAGCGGTTCGGCCCGCCGTCCGGCCAGCGTCACCCGGGCACCGGCGGCAACGAGGGCCGTCGCGATGGCGGCACCGATGCCGCTTCCGGCACCGGTAACCAGTGCGTGGCGCCCCTCCAGCTTGCGCGTCTGATACATCAGGCGATCCTCACTTCGCTGCCGCGGCGCGCGCGAGATTGGTCTCGTACTGCTGCTTGCCGGAATGGTACTGTTTCGGCCATGCGACGTCCGTCAGCCCGATGCGCGCCGCCTCGTGCAGCACCCAGGCGGGATCGGCCAGATGCGGGCGGGCCACGGCGCAGAGATCGGCGCGGCCCGCGGCGATCACAGAATTGGCGTGGTCGGCCTCGGAAATGGCGCCCACCGCGATGGTCGGAATGCCGATCTCGTTGCGGATCTTGTCGGAGAACGGTGTCTGGAAGAGGCGGCCGTAGACGGGCTTTTCCTCCTTCCAGACCTGGCCGGACGAGCAGTCGATCATGTCGGCGCCGGCATCCTTGAACATGCGGGCGAAGATCGCCGCATCGTCGGGCGTGTTGCCGCCCTCGAACCAGTCGTGGCAGGAGAGGCGCACCGAGATCGGCCTGTCGGCGGGCCAGACGGCGCGGATGGCGCGGAAGACCTCCAGCGGGTAGCGGGCGCGGTTCTCGTGGTCACCGCCATAGGCGTCGGTGCGGGTGTTGGTGAGCGGCGACAGGAAGCTGGAGAGCAGGTAGCCGTGGGCGCAGTGAAGCTCCAGCCAGTCCGCACCGGCGGTGACGGCAAGTTCGGTGGCGCGCACGAAATCGGCGGTCACCCGATCCATGTCGGCGCGGTCCATCGCCTTCGGCACCTGGCTGTTTTTCAGGTAGGGCAGGGCCGAGGCCGAGATCAGCGGCCAGCCGCCGTCATCGAGCGGCTGGTCGATCCCCTCCCAGGCGAGCCTGGTGGCACCCTTGCGGCCGGCATGGCCGAGCTGGATGCCGACCTTCGCGTCGCTGTTGCCGTGGACGAAATCGACGAAGCGCTTCCATCCTGCCGCCTGTTCCTCGTTCCAGAGGCCGAGGCAGCCGGGCGTGATGCGGGCATCGGGCGAGACGCACGTCATCTCGCCGAAGACCAGACCGGCGCCGCCGAGAGCGCGGGCGCCGAGATGGACGAGATGGAAGTCGTCGAGCATGCCGTCCCTGGCCGAGTACATGGCCATCGGCGACATGACGATGCGGTTCTTCAGCGTCACGCCTCGCATCGTGTAGGGCGTGAACATGGGCGGCGGCACACGCCGTTCCGCCGAAGGCGTCGCTCCGGCCTGGGTCGCGAACCAGCGCTCGTATCCCTCCAGCCATGTCCGGTCGCGCAGCCTGAGGTTCTCGTGGCTGATGCGCTGCGAGCGGGTCAGCATGGAATACATGAACTGTTCGGGTGGCAGCGTGTCGGCATAGCGCCGCCCGACCACCTCGAACCATTCCATGGCGTTGCGGGCGGCATTCTGGATGCGGGCGACGTCGACCCGGCGGATTTCCTCGTAGGTTTCGAGGACAGCCGGGATGTGCTCCTTCGCGTGGCCGTGCCGGTTGAACTGGTTGGTGAGCTCGATCGCGTCGTCGATCGCAAGCTTCGTGCCGGAGCCGATGGCGAAGTGCGCCGTATGGGCCGCATCGCCCATCAGCACGACATGCGACTGGCCGTTGAAGTGGCTCCACTTGCCGCAGATCAGGCGGTTGAAGTTGAGCCAGGCGGAACCGCGCAGGTGGCGGGCATTCGTCATGAGCTCGGCGCCGTCGAGCACCTCGGAAAACAGGTCCTGGCAGAAGTCGATCGAGCCCTGCTGGTCCATCTGGCCAAGGCCGTGCTTCTCGTAGGCCTCCTCGGTGGTTTCCACGATGAAGGTCGAGGTCTTGTCGTCGAACTTGTAGATATGGGCCTGGAACCAGCCGTGATCCGTCTTGCGGAAGTCGAAGGTGAAGGCGTCGTAGAGCTTGTTCGTACCGAGCCAGATATAGCGGTTGGGCCGCGTCACCAGGTCCGGCTGGAAGACGTTCGGATAGCGGTTGCGGATCTTCGAGTTGAAGCCGTCCGAGGCGATGACGAGATCGGCGTCCGGATAGTCGAGGTCGCTCGCGACGTCGGTCTCGAAGACCAGTTCGACGCCCAGCGCCTCGCAGCGACGCTGCAGGATGTTCAGGAGCTTCTTGCGGCCGATGCCCACGAAGCCGTGGCCGGAAGTGCGCTGCCGGGTCCCCTTGAACCAGACTTCGATGTCGTCCCAGTGGTTGAACGCATCCTCGATCTCGGCGGCACTTTCCGGGTCCCAGGCGCGCATCGCCTCCATCGTGGCATCGGAGAAGACGACCCCCCAGCCGAAGGTATCGTATGGCCTGTTGCGCTCGACGACGGAGATCGTGTGCCCGGGGTTCTGCTTCTTCATCAGGAGCGCGAAATAGAGCCCGGCGGGGCCGCCGCCGATGCAGACGATGCGCATGAAAAAGATCCTCCTGATGTTCCCGCTTTATTATTTTAAGTTTAAACTATAAGCGGGGCGGGAGAGGCGTCAAGCTCTTTCGGGTCGCACAGTCGACCAAGGGAGCCTTTGACAATTCAAATATCGCTTCGTAACAGTTCGGGCAGGGGGCGGTGCCGGATGGATACCATGGAAAACGATGCCTTGAGCGCGGATCTGGAGCTGATCGTGCATGGCCCTGCCGGCACGAGCAAGCCGGAGACGCGGCTGTGGCTCCGCATGCTCTCGACCACCAAGCTGATCACCACCGAGATACGCCGTCGGCTGCGAACGGAGTTCGGCGCGACGCTGCCGCAGTTCGACCTGATGGCGCAGCTCTACCGGGAGAAGAACGGTTTGCGTCTCGGCGAACTGTCCCGCCGGACCATGGTCACCAACGGCAATGTGACCGGACTGGTGGAGCGTCTCGAGACGGACGGCCTCGTCAGGCGGGTGACGCCCGATCGCGACCGCCGCGTGACGGTCGCGCAGCTCACGCCCCCGGGCGCGAAGCTTTTCGCCGCCATGGCGGTCGCCCACGAGGCGTGGCTCCGCGACCTGATGGCGGATGTCGACAGCGACGTTGTCGCCGCTCTCTGGTCCGACATCGGCAAGGTCAAGACCTCGGTACGCAATCATCTCTCCGGCTCGGAATTCGAATAGCGGTCTCAATGGAAAATCTTCAAGCCATCGTGGACGAGATCCATCAGGCCCTCCTGCCGCGGCTGGGAGGCGGCAAGGTCGCCGACTACATCCCGCAGCTGGCGCATATCGACCCGAGGAAGTTCGGGATCGCCGTGATGGACGTCGATGGCATGGTCGCCAAGGCCGGCGATTGCGACGAACCCTTCTCGATCCAGAGCATATCCAAGGTCTTCACCCTGACGCTGGCGCTCGGCAAGCACGGGGAGAATGTCTGGAAGCGGGTAGGGCGGGAGCCGTCCGGATCGGCCTTCAATTCGATCGTCCAGCTGGAGCACGAAGAGGGCAAGCCGCGCAATCCCTTCATCAATGCCGGGGCGATCGCGGTCAGCGACCTCGTTCTTGCGGGGCATACGCCGCGCGAGGCGATCGGCGAGATCGTCCGCTTCGTGCAGTATCTGGCCGACGACGAGAGCATCGCCATCGACCCTGCCGTCGCAAAGTCGGAGGTGGCGACCGGCTATCGCAACATCGCGCTCGCCAACTTCATGCGCGGCTTCGGAAAGCTCGACCACCCGGTCGACCATGTCCTCGGGGTCTACTTCCACCACTGCGCGCTCGCCATGACCTGCACGCAGCTTGCCCATTCGGGTCTCTTCCTCGCAGCGGCCGGCCGCAACCCGCTGACCGGCCACACGGTGGTTTCCCGGCAGAGAGCCCGGCGCATCAACGCCCTGATGCTGACCTGCGGCCACTATGACGGATCGGGCGATTTCGCCTATCGTGTCGGCCTGCCCGGGAAGAGCGGTGTCGGCGGCGGCATCCTCGCCGTCGCGCCGGGAAAGGCGTCGATCGCCGTCTGGTCGCCCGGTCTCAACCACAACGGAAACTCGTTGCTCGGATCACTGGCTCTGGAAATGCTGGCGCACCGGACCGGCTGGTCCGTCTTCGGTCCCTGACAAAAAAAAGGGGGCGCGGCCGAAGCCGGCGCCCCCCTTCCGTCCTGGGAGGACTTGGCTCTAGTCTTCGCTCGCCGCCATCTGCGACAGCACCGCACCGCGACCGCGTATCCTGAGGATCAGCGGCACGATGAAGGCGAGTGCCGCGACCAGGAAGAGGACGGCGGCGATGGGTGACGTGAAGAGATAGGTGACATCGCCCTGGCTGATCGCCAGCGCGCGCCGCAACTGCTGCTCGGCGAGCGGTCCGAGGATGAGGCCGACGACCACCGGTGCGATCGGATAGCCGAAGACGCGCATGACGTAGCCGAGAAGCCCGAACGCCAGCAGCATGCCGAGTTCGAACACCGACGGGTTCGCCCCGATCGTGCCGAGCGTCGCGAAGACGAGGATGCCCGCATAGAGCCAGGGCTTGGGGATCGTCAGCAGCTTCACCCACAGGCCGATCAGCGGCAGGTTGAGGACGAGCAGCATGGCGTTGGCGATGAGGAGCGAGGCGATCAGGCCCCAGACGAGCTGCGGATTGGTGGCAAACAGAAGCGGGCCTGGCTGAAGCCCGTACTGCTGGAAGCCGGCAAGCATGATCGCCGCCGTCGCCGTCGTGGGCAGGCCGAGGGTGAGCAGCGGCACGAGCGTGCCGGCGGCCGAGGCATTGTTGGCAGCCTCCGGTCCGGCGACGCCTTCGATCGCGCCGTGGCCGAACTCCTCCGGGTGCTTCGTCAGCCGCTTCTCCGTCGCATAGGAGAGGAAGGTGCCGATTTCCGCGCCGCCGGCCGGCATGGCGCCGATCGGGAAGCCGATCGCGGTGCCGCGAAGCCAGGGCTTCCACGAACGGGCCCAGTCCTGCGCGCTCATCCAGACCGAACCCTTCACCGCCTCGACCGTCTCCGGCCCCCGGGGGCCCTGGGCGGCGACGAAGAGCGTTTCGCCGATGGCGAACATGGCAACCGCCATCGTCGTCACTTCGACGCCGTCCAGAAGGTCCGGGACGCCGAAGGAAAGCCGGGCCTGGCCGGTCAGCTGGTCGATGCCGACAATGGAGAAGGCAAGGCCGATGAAGAGCGCCGTCAGGCCGCGGAGCGCGGAATCGCCGAAGGCGGAGGAAACGGTGACGAAGGCGAGAACCATCAGCGCGAAATATTCGCGCGGGCCGAACTTGATGGCGATCTGGACGACATAGGGCGCGAGGAAGGCAAGCAGCAGGGTGGCGGCAAGCCCGGCGACGAAGGAGCCGATGGCCGACGTGGCAAGCGCCGGCCCGCCCCGGCCGGCCTTCGCCATCTTGTTGCCCTCGAGCGCGGTGACGATGGAAGCGCTCTCGCCGGGCGTATTGAGAAGGATCGACGTGGTCGAGCCGCCGTACATGCCGCCGTAGTAGATGCCGGCGAACATGATCAGCGAACCGGTCGGATCCAGCCGGTAGGTGACCGGCAGAAGGAGGGCGACCGTCAGCGCCGGGCCGATGCCCGGCAGCACGCCGACGGCCGTCCCAAGGGTGACGCCGATCAGGGCGTAAAGGAGGTTCATCGGCTCCATGGCCGATGCCAACCCCTGCAAGAGAAACTCGAATGTGCTCATGAGCGGGATATCCCGGTGTTCTCGTCAGAGGAACAGTTGTTCCAGTGGCCCGGCAGGAAGGGACAGCTGAAGCAGTCCGGCGAAGATCAGGTAGATTCCGAGACAGAAGGCGATGCCGATCGGGATCGTCAGCCACAGCTTCCTGCGGCCGAAGCCGGCGGCAACGAAGGCGAAGAGGATGCCCGTGGCGATCGAGAAGCCCGCGCGGTGGAGGAGCAGCATCTGCGCGGCAAGGCCTGCGACGACCCAGACGACGGGTCCGAGCTCCTGCCTGTCGCGCTGAGGAAACTCGCCGCGAAAAGCCTCGATCGCGGTCCAGATCGCAAGCCCGACTAGGGCGAAGGAAATCCACTCGGGAACCGTCGCCGGCCCGACCTGCGAATAGCCGGCGGCACCCTTGACGCGTGCGACATCGAAGAAGATTACCGCTGCGATCGCGATGAGGACGACGGCAATGGCAAGCGCCGCCCGATCGGGGCGGCGCTGCTCTTTCACGGAGTTCTGCTGGTCGAGGCTCATTTGACCAGTCCGATGTCCTTCAGCACGGTTTCGGTCGCGCTGACGTCCTTCTGAAGCTGTGCCTCGAACTCGTCGCCGGCAAGATAGGTGTCGGCCCAGCCCTTGGTGCTGAGCGTTTCCTGCCAGGCTGCCGACTTGGCAAGCTTTTCGATATCGGCGAGCACGGCTGCCTTCTGTTCATCGGTAAGGCCCGGAGCGGCCGCGACCATGCGCCAGTTCTGCAGCACGACGTCGTAGCCGGCTTCCTTCAGCGTCGGGGCATCGACGCCCTCTACCCGCTCTTCGCTCGAGATCGCCAGCAGGCGCAGCGTGCCGGCCTCGACCTGCGACTGGAATTCGCCGTAGCTGGAAATTCCGGCCGTGCCCTGGCTGCCGAGAATGGCGGCGAGCGCTTCCCCGCCGCCGGAATAGGCGATGTAGTTGATGTTGGTGGGATCGACGCCGGCCGCCTTGGCGAGAAGCCCGACGGCGATATGGTCGGTGCCGCCGGCAGAGCCGCCTGCCCAGGAAACCGAACCCGGATCCGCCTTGAGCTTCTCGACGAGCTGGTCGA
>JAEZHO010000176.1 GCA_023416545.1 Pseudomonadota bacterium | reverse complement strand
GCTTGGACGGATCGACTTCGAGAACGACAACGTCGACATCCTGCGTCGTGGACAGGATCTTGCCGGGGTGTACGTTCTTCTTGGTCCAGGACATTTCCGAGATGTGGATCAGGCCTTCGATGCCCGGTTCCAGCTCGACGAATGCACCGTAGTCGGTGATGTTCGTGACGGTACCGGAGATCTTCTTGCCGATCGGGTACTTGGCAGCGATGCCATCCCACGGATCCGACTCGAGCTGCTTCATGCCGAGCGAGATGCGGTGGGTTTCCTGGTTGATGCGGATGATCTGGACCTTGACAGACTGGCCGATGGACAGGATTTCCGACGGATGGTTGACGCGACGCCATGCCATGTCCGTGACGTGCAGCAGGCCGTCGATGCCGCCGAGGTCGACGAACGCACCGTAGTCGGTGATGTTCTTGACGACGCCGTCGACAACCTGGCCTTCTTCGAGGTTCTGAACGATTTCAGAACGCTGCTCGGCACGGGACTCTTCGAGAACGGTACGGCGCGAAACGACGATGTTGCCGCGACGCTTGTCCATCTTGAGGATTTCGAAGGGCTGCGGGTTGTGCATCAGCGGGGTGACATCGCGGATCGGACGGATGTCGACCTGCGAACGCGGAAGGAAGGCCACGGCGCCGTCCAGATCGACGGTGAAACCACCCTTGACCTGGTTGAAGATGATGCCTTCGACGCGCTCGCCGGCCTCGAACTTGGCTTCGAGCTTGACCCAGCTTTCTTCGCGGCGAGCCTTCTCGCGCGACAGAACAGCTTCGCCGAGGGCGTTTTCGATGCGCTCGACATAGACCTCGACTTCGTCGCCGACCTTCAGCGAACCGTCCTTGCCCTTGACGCCGAATTCCTTCAGCGCGATGCGACCTTCGACCTTAAGGCCGACGTCGACAACCGCCATATCCTTTTCGATCGCGGTGACGATGCCCTTGGTCACATAGCCTTCGGCCAGATCGGTCTGTGCGAAGGATTCTTCGAGGAGGGCTGCAAAGTCCTCCCGCGTGGGGTTAGATACTGCCATGAAATCTCCTGAGAGTGTCCGTGTCGGACACATGCGCGCCGGTGGTTCGTGTTGAACACGCTCGAAGCCAAGTCCGCCTCATCTGAAGAGGCTATCCGGCGCAAGGACTGGTCTGCGAGCTTAAGGGACGTGCCGGCGGAACCGGCAGGCCATCAATCTTTCTTCAGGGCAGCGTCGATAAGGCTCTTCGCGGCCTGAAACGCGGCTTCTATACTCATTTCCGACGTATCTAGCAAGTGTGCATCGTCGGCGGGCTTGAGCGGGCTGTCGGCGCGGCCCATGTCGCGCTCGTCGCGCTTCTTCACGTCGGCGAAGATCGCCTCGAAATCGGCCTCGCCGCCGGCGGAGACGATCTCGTCGAAGCGGCGCTTCGCGCGCACTTCCGGCGACGCGGTGACGTAGAGCTTGACGGGCGCCCGGGGGCAAACCACGGTCCCGATGTCGCGGCCGTCGAGGACCGTGCCGGGCTCGCGCAGCGAGAACGTCCGCTGCGCCTCCACCAGCGACCGGCGCACCGACGGCATGACGGCGATCCTGGAGGCCGCCTCCCCGATCTCGTGGCGCGAAAGCACGGCGCGATCGAGCCCGCCGAGATCGACATCGCGCGCCATCTTCTCGGCGACCGCCTCGTCATCGAGGGGCAGGCCCGCATCGAGCAGCGCCTTGGCGGTCGCCCGGTAGGTCAGGCCGGTGTCGAGATGCTGGAACCCGTAGATCTCGGCGATGCGTCGCGACAGCGTGCCCTTGCCGGCGGCCGCGGGCCCGTCGATGGCTATGACGAAGCCCATCAGGCCGCCCTGCTTTCCACGGGTTCGATCCGGGCGCCGAGGCCCGCCATCAGGTCCATGAACTCGGGGAAGCTCGTGGCGATGATGCCGGCGTCGTCCACCGTGACCGCATGCTCGGCCACGAGGCCCATGACGAGGAAGCTCATCGCGATGCGGTGGTCGAGATGCGTGACGACCGCGGAACCGGAGGCGTTCCCGTAGCCCCGGCCATCGGGCCTGCCGCGAACCACCAGGGTTTCCTCTCCCTCGTCGCAGTCGACGCCGTTGAGCTTCAGCCCGTCCGCAACGGCGGACAGCCGATCGGACTCCTTCACCCGCAGTTCCTCCAGCCCGAGCATGGTCGTGGTGCCCTCGGCGAATGCCGCGGCGACCGCGAGGACAGGATATTCGTCGATCATCGAGGGCGCCCGGTCGGCCGGCACGGTAACACCCTTCAGTTCGGAATGGCGCACGCGCAGGTCCGCGACATCCTCGCCGCCGGCCAGTCGCGGATCGAGGATCTCGATATCCGCACCCATTTCCTGGAGCGTCAGGATAAGGCCCGTCCTCGTCGGGTTCATCAGCACGTTTTCGATCGTGACGTCGGAACCCGGTACCAGGATGGCCGCGACAAGCGGGAAAGCGGTCGATGACGGATCGCCGGGAACATCGATGACCTGGCCCACCAGTTTTCCGCGACCTTCCAGCCTGATCGTGCGCACGCCGTCGGCATCCGTCTCGACGCTGAGGTCGGCGCCGAAGCCCTGCAGCATCTTCTCGGTATGGTCACGCGTCATCACCGGCTCGATCACCGTGGTGATGCCGGGCGTGTTGAGGCCGGCAAGCAGGACCGCCGACTTCACCTGCGCGGAGGCCATCGGCACGCGGTAGGTGATGGGGTTCGGTATGGCCGGTCCGCGCAGGGTTACCGGCAGGCGGTCGCCCTCGGCAGCCTTGACCTGGACGCCCATCTCGCGGAGCGGATTGAGCACCCGGCCCATGGGGCGCTTGGTGAGCGAAGCGTCGCCGATGAAGGTGCTGTCGAAATCGTAGACGCCGACGAGACCCATGGTGAGCCGGCAGCCGGTGCCGGCATTGCCGAAATCGAGCGGCGCGTCAGGCGCCAGCAGCGCGCCATTGCCGGTCCCCTGGATGATCCACTCGTTGCCGATCTTCTCGATCTTCGCGCCCATGGCGCGCATGGCCTTGCCGGTGTTGATGACGTCCTCGCCTTCGAGAAGGCCCGTGATGCGCGTTTCGCCAGCGGCAAGTCCGCCAAACATGAAGGACCGGTGCGAAATCGACTTGTCGCCGGGAATACGGACCGTGCCCTTCAGATCGGCGGATTTGAGCGATCTGGCCGGCTTCAACGCGACACCATGCGACATGGCTTGTCCTTCTGTTCTTGTCCCTGGTTTTGCCGGCGTCGTTAGCACAAAGCGGAAAGCCGGTCATCCGGCTAATTTGGCCTTGAGGACCCGGTCAAGTTTACCTTTGACAGAAAACGGCGCAGGCCTTATGGGGACCGGCTTAGTTTTTTCTCACCCGTTGACAGCCGCTCCGGCGGCAAGCCGACCTGATCGGCCAGACTCACGAGGCTTTCACAGTGGCAAAAGCGGAACTCGGAACCAAACGCACCGACCCCGATACCGGCAAGAAGTTCTACGACCTCAACCGCGACCCGGTCGTCTCCCCCTATACCGGCAAGTCCTGGCCGCTTTCCTTCTTCGAGGAAAACACGGCCCAGATGAAGATGGAGCAGGCCGAGGAGGAAGAGATCCAGGAAGTCGACACCGAGAACACGGACGTCGAACTGGCTTCGAGCGACGACGGCGACGATACCGGCGGCGACGACATTCCGGATATGGGCGATGACGATGTCGAGATCGAAGGCGACGACGACGACACGTTCCTGGAAGCCGACGAAGACGACGATGACGACGACATGACCGGCATCATCGGCGTCACCGGCGACGACGACGAAGCCTGATCCGACGACCTTTGGCCCGGCGAAACGAAAATTTCGGCGGGCCATCCAAAAACGGCTTGCACTCTCCCCAAACCGGAAGTAATAAGCCGCCACTCCGCAGCGAACAGCACGGAGTTCCCAGGACCGGACTGAATGCCGGACCACCCTGATGGGGCTATAGCTCAGCTGGGAGAGCGCTTGCATGGCATGCAAGAGGTCAGCGGTTCGATCCCGCTTAGCTCCACCAAATCCTTCCTTCCCACCAAAGCTGTTGAATAGATATGGCACCTCTCGTGCGACGGTCCTGATTGCGCACTGTTTGACCGTGCAGGGCCTCGCGATCATTGACAACCCCTTCCATTCCCGCTGAATGGCGGGATGATGTCTGGCGTTTCCGATCGTTACCGCCTTGCAGTGGTTTCCGTGGTCCTGCTTCTCGCAGCAAGCCTGTCGGGCTGCGCCGGGCGACCCGAGGGTGTCCTCGTTCCGACGGCGGCGGCGGCGACCGCGCCCGGAACGCAGGTCGACATGCTGGTCGCCACGACGCGGTCTCCCTCCGCCAACCCCGGCATCCTGTTTTCCGGGGAGCGCGGCAGCGACCTCACGATTACCGAGATTGCCGTTTCCATACCTCCGGACGTTAATCGCAAGATTGGGGAGGTCCAGTGGCCGAAAAGGCTGCCGCCGGACCCGTCGCGGGAATTCGCCACCGCGCGCGTCGTGCCGGTCGATACGGCGCAGGCGCGAACCTGGCTCGTCCGCCACCTGCCACCGAGCGGGCGGGTGCTCGTGTTCGTCCACGGCTTCAACAACCGCTACGAGGATGCGGTCTACCGCTTCGCCCAGATCGTCCACGATTCCAAGGCGGATGTGGCGCCCATCCTGTTTACCTGGCCCTCGCGCGCCTCGATCTTCGACTACAACTACGACAAGGAAAGCACGAACTATTCGCGCGACGCGCTGGAGGAAATGCTGGACGCGATCGCCGACAATCCCAAGGTCCGCGAAGTGACCGTGATGGCGCATTCCATGGGGTCATGGCTGACGGTCGAGGCCCTGCGGCAGATGGCGATCCGCGACGGCCGGGTTTCGCCGAAGATCCAGAACGTCATTCTCGCCTCGCCCGATCTCGACGTCGACGTGTTCGGCCAGCAGTACAAGGCACTGGGGCCGGGCCGTCCGGATTTCACGCTGTTCGTCTCGCGCGACGATCGTGCGCTGCAGCTGTCGCGCCGCATCTCGGGCAATATCGACAGGCTCGGCCAGATCGACCCCAGCGTCGAGCCGTACCGGACCGAGTTCGAGGCGGCCGGAATTTCCATCATCGACCTCACGGCGCTGAAGAGCGGCGATCCGCTGAACCACGGCAAGTTCGCGCAAAGCCCGCAGGTCGTGCAGCTGATCGGGACGCGGCTGCTCACCGGGCAGACGATCACGGATTCGAATGTCGGCCTGGGCGACCGGATCGGGGCGGTGGCGCTCGGTACGGCGCAGACCGTCGGAGGCGTGGCAAGCGCCACCGTCAACGCGCCGATCGCCGTCTTCGACGCCAATACCCGCCGCAATTACGACGAACAGCTTCGCCGGGTGGGGCGCTCGCTCGAGAACACGGTCATCTCCACCATTCCCCAATAGGGCGCGGTTCAGCCGCGGATCGCCCTGCCGTCGGCATCGAAGCGATGCATGCCGGCGGCATCTGGCGTGGCGAAGACGACGTCTTCGGGAGCGTAGGGATGTTCGCCGAAGAGGCGGACCGTCAGCAGCCCCGTCGCTTCCGCCGAGAGGTAGACGATCGTGTCCGCGCCCAGGTGCTCGACATGCTCCACCTTCCCTTTCCACGTCCCGCTTTCGCGCGACAGCCTGATGTGCTCGGGGCGTATCCCCACCGTCACGGTCCCCGCCTCTCCCAATTGCTCGCCGGGGATGAAGTTCATCTGGGGCGATCCGATGAAACCGGCGACGAAGAGGTTCGCCGGGCGGTTGTAGAGTTCCATCGGCGAGCCGATCTGCTCGATCGCGCCGGCATTCAGCACGACGATCTTGTCGGCGAGCGTCATGGCCTCCACCTGATCGTGGGTGACGTAGATCATCGTCGCCTTGAGCCTCCGGTGGAGGGCGGCGATTTCCAGCCGCGTCTGGACGCGCAATGCGGCGTCGAGGTTCGACAGCGGCTCGTCGAACAGGAAGAGCTTGGGCTCGCGCACGATCGCGCGACCGATCGCGACCCGCTGGCGCTGGCCGCCGGAAAGTTCGGCCGGGCGGCGGGCGAGGTAGGGGTCGAGCGACAGCATGCCGGAAGCCCTGGCGACACGCTCCTCGATCACCGGCTTCGGCTCGCCCGCCTGCTTGAGGCCGAGGCCCATGTTGTCCTTCACCGTCAGGTGCGGATAGAGCGCGTAGGACTGGAAGACCATCGCGATCCCGCGCTTTGCCGGGGGCGTGTCTATGACCTCGGCGCCGTCGATCCGCACGCTTCCGGAGGTGGCGTCCTCGAGCCCTGCGATCACCCTGAGCAGCGTCGATTTTCCGCAGCCGGAGGGGCCGACGAAGATGACGAACTCGCCGTCCTCGACCGTGAGGTCTATGCCCTTCAGCACTTCGTGGCTTCCGAAGGCCTTGCGGATGGAGGACAGTTGCAGAGAACCCAAGGGCGTCTTCCTTACAAGATGATCGGTGCGCCGGTGCGCACGCTCTGGTCGGCGGCGAGGCAGATGCGCAGCGACTGCACGGCGTCGTTCATGTGCCGGTCGAGATCGATATTCTCGCGGATCGCCTTCAGCACGTAGGCCTGCTCCATGTCGCATAGATCCTGGTGTCCGGGTTCGCCGGCCATGGCGAGATCCTCGTCCGGGCGCAGGAAGCGGCCGTCAGGACCGGTCTCGGCACTGTGAACGCGGATCAGCGAGGTCTTCGTATGGGTGTCGATGTCGTCGGACTTCGCGTTCGGGTCCATGACGATCGAGACCGACCCGTTGGGCGACATGACGTCCTTCACGAAGAAGGCGGTCTCGGAAATCATCGGTCCCCAGCCGGCCTCGTACCAGCCGACC
>JAEZHO010000165.1 GCA_023416545.1 Pseudomonadota bacterium | reverse complement strand
CACGCGGACAGCGGCTATCACGTCGTCGGCATGAAGGCCGTCGACGCTCCGGACATCTCCGTCATCAAGGACTGACGCCGGAGACGAAGCCGTGCTCATCTACATAGTCCGACACGGCGAGACGGACTGGAACGCCGAGGGTCGCCTCCAGGGACAGAAGGACATCGCGCTCAACGAGCGGGGTCGCGCCCAGGCGACCCGCAACGGGCTGGCGCTCCGGGAGATGATCCCGGATCCCTCCGTCTACGACTTCGTTGCCAGTCCCCTCTCCCGCACCCGGGAGACGATGGAAAGGCTTCGGGCCGCCATGGGGCTCGACCCGTCCGGCTACCGGACGGACGAGCGGTTGCTCGAGCTCTCCTTCGGGGATTGGGAAGGCTATACGCTGGAGGAGGTCCACGACTTCGCGCCCGACCGGCTGGTCGAGCGTGAGGAGCAGAAGTGGAGCTTCATTCCGCCCGGCGCGGATGCCGAGAGCTACGAAATCCTCTCCTGGCGCGTCGCCGCCTGGCTGAAATCGCTGGACCGGCCGACGATCTGCGTGGCGCATGGCGGCGTCATACGATCGATCTTCCGACTGGTGGCAGATGTCACGGAAGAGGAGGCGTCGAAGATGGATGTCCCGCAGGACAGGATACTGGAAGTCGACCTCGACGCAGGAAGCCTTGCCTGGCACTGAGCCTACTGGACGATCTCCAGGTCATCCACCACGCGGCTGCCATCGACTTCGGTATAGAAGACCAGAACCTTCACGCCGGATTCCAGCCCCTCGAAGTTGAACTCCTCCGGGACCCGGTAGGTCTTGCCGTCATCGAGGGTCAGCGTCAGGTCGTTTATGTCGACCGACTGGATGGTGGCCTCAACGTCGGAACTCTGCGCAAACCCGCCGAGGGGGGAGAGGAAACTGGCAGTTCCAAGCAGGGCGGCGATGAGGAAGCGCATGGCAGGGGCTCTCAGGCAAATCAGACAGGCTTGATAGAGGCGCAAGATAGTCTCCCGATTGTGGCGAAAATCGCCCGCGGTCATGACTTTTTCCGTATAAGTAGTGACCGGATTGTTAATTCCGATCAAGCCCCTACGGAAAGCACACCAGGAATGCGGGGCACATCGGCCCCAGAGCAGCCCCGCGCCCGCCGGATGCTGCTGCAAGCAGCCATTAACCCGCGGCATGTAGAACCGTCCCTCGTGGGGTGATCATCGAGAAGGGGCGAGTTTGTCTGCCTGGGGAACGCTGCGGGCGCATTTGCGGCCAATCATCGGAAGAACTCCCGTTCTTGCGGCCGCCACGTGCGCGGTCGCGGCTCTCGTCGTGCTTCTTGCCATATCGCTCGACGAACGACACCGCCGACAATACCAGACAGAGTTGCGCGAACGCGCCGAGCGCGCGCTGAGGCTCGTCTCGCTGCACATCCATTCCGAGATCGAACACGAGCTGGCGACGGCTTCGCGGCTGGCGCTGGCCCACCAGTCGCAAGGGTCAGGCACGGAGGGGCTCTTCCGGGCTCATGCGGAGCACGAACTGAAACGCAATCCCAGCGTTGCGGTGATCGCGATCGCGACGGAGACCGGTCTCGACACGGTGATTAGCCGGGCGACGACCACGTCGGCGGAAATCGATCAAGCCCGGCTTGCCGCGAACCTCCGCGAACTGGTTGCCCTCGGGACCGATTCCGTGAAATCGCGGCATGACAGCCCGTTCTTCGTCATCATTTCCCCCGTCAAGTCGCCGGCGGCAGCCGACGGTCCGAGCAGCGTGGTTCTCCTGATCGACAAGGCGGAGTTCCTGGCCTCGTCCGGGATCGACCTCTCTCCGCAATCCGGCTCCGCGCACCCGAAGGATTCCGAGTGGCTGGAAATCGCGATCCGCGACGTCGGCGATCCGGCGGCGGCGCCATTCGCCGGACAGGCCGGGCTCTACGACCGACAGCCGCTCACATGGCACGTTCCGCTGGAGACCACCCTCTGGGAAGTTCTCGCCGCGCCCACGTCCGGCTGGAACGTGACGTCCCCGGACCAGATCGAATATCGTTTCTCGCTGGTCATCGGGGGGCTCGGGGTCATGCTTCCGATCCTGCTCGCCAGTGTTCTCATCGGTGAGCGCAACCGCAACATCACCGCCCTGAAGGCGCGCGAGGCGAACCTCCTCGAACTCTCCCAGCGCTTCAACCTCGCCATGGAAGCATCCAATATCGGGATCTGGGAAGTGACCCATGACGGGGGGCACCTGTTCTGGGACGATCGCGCGGCTGCCCTGCACGGCTGCCCCGAGGATGGGCTGGTCAACCGGCTGGACGACTGGCACGGCGCGATCTATCCGGAGGACCTGGAGGCCGCGGAAGCCCACTTCTTCACCTGCACCTGCTCCAAGACGACCTGCACGGAGACCTATCGGGTCGAGACGCCGGCCGGGGCCGTCCGCTACCTCCGATCCGCCGGCACGAGCTACAGCAATCCGGATGGCACCCTTCGCTGCACCGGCATCGTCTGGGACGTGACCGCCGACATGATGATGGCGCAGATGCTGCGCGACGCCAAGGCGGTCAGCGACATCAAGAACGCGGAACTGGAGCTCGCGCTCGACGAGCTTTCCAAGCGCGAGCAGGAGCTCGAGGAGTTGTCGAGCCGGCTCGATCTCGCGCTCGCCTCGTATAATTGCGGCATCTGGGAAGTCGATCTCGAGACGCTCAACGAGCTATGGGACGAGCGGATGTGCCAGCTCTACGGTATCCCCTATACGGACGGCGTGGTGTCCCACCGGCAGTGGTCCAGCCTCCTCCACCCGCAGGACCGGGCGAAGGCGAAAGAGGTATCCTCCAAGTTTGTGACTTCGGGCATCAAGGACGCACTGGTGGTGCGCGTCCCGCAGAGCGACGGCGGGCTTCGCTACATCCGTTCCGTCGGCCAGCTTCAGGTCGATCGCAACGGCCGTCGGAAGGTAGTCGGCATCGCCTTCGACGTGACCGAGGACGCGATCCTGACGGCCGAACTGAAGGCCGCCAAGGCCGAGTCGGACGCGAAGAACATCGAACTGGAATTCGCCAAGAGCCGCATCGAGCACAATGCGCTGCACGATCCACTGACGGGACTTGCAAACCGGCGCAAGCTGGACACGGAACTGGATCTCCTGTCTCGGCAGAGCCGCAGCGAGCGCCAGAAGCTCACGATCCTTCACCTGGACCTCGACCGCTTCAAGCAGATCAACGACACGCTCGGCCACGCGGCCGGCGACGCCATGCTGGTGCATGCCTCGCAGGTGCTGTCGCGCAATGTTGCGGATAAGGATATCGTCGCCCGCATCGGCGGCGACGAGTTCGTCATCCTCATTCGCGACGACAACGGCCTGGAGCGGATCACGCAACTGGCGACCCGCATCATCGGCGAGCTTCGCCAGCCGATCGACTTCGACGGCTTCGCCTGCCGCGGCGGCGTCTCGATCGGCATCGCGCAGGCAAGCGGCGTCAACATCGACGCCCGCCGCATCCTCGTGAACGCCGACATCGCCCTCTACCGCGCCAAGGCCATGGGCAGGAACCGCTACGAGTTCTTCACGCAGAACCTTCAGGCGGAAATCGTCGGCCACAAGCGCACCGCCGACGAATTGCTGGCGGGCCTGGAAAACAACGAGTTCACGACCCGCTACCAGCCGCAGTTCGACGCGCGCACCAACCAGCTTGCCGGCGTCGAGGCGCTGGTGCGCTGGAACCACCCCCATCTCGGCATCCTGTCGCCGGACCGCTTCCTGCGGATCGCCGAGGACCTGAACGTCGCCGCGACGATCGACCAGATCGTGCTGGAGACGGTGCTCAAGGACCAGAAGCGCTGGGCGGAACTCGGCGTCGTCGTGCCACGCGTATCGGTCAACGTCTCGTCCCGCCGCCTGCATGACGAAAACCTGATCGAGGGCCTGAAGCTCCTCGACGTCAAGCCGGGACAGATCGCGTTCGAGCTGGTCGAGTCGATCTTCCTCGACGAGCACGAGGACGTCGTCGCCCGCAATCTCGAGCAGATCAGCGGCCTCGGCATCGACATCGAGATCGACGACTTCGGCACCGGCCACACCTCTATCGTCGGCGTTCTGAAACTGAAGCCGCAGCGCCTGAAGATCGACCGGCAACTGGTCATGCCCAACCTCAAGTCGCCGCAGGAACGGCCACTGGTGCCCTCGATCATCGACATCGCCCGCTCACTCGGCGTCGAAACCGTGGCGGAGGGCGTCGAAAGCATGCAGCACGCCACCATGCTGCGCGAACTGGGCTGCGACCTGCTGCAGGGCTATGCCTTCGCCAGGCCGCTGACATTCGCGGAATTCACCGAGGCCGCCATCGTCC
>JAEZHO010000098.1 GCA_023416545.1 Pseudomonadota bacterium | reverse complement strand
GGACGGGCGCGGTCTTGAGAACCGCGCGGCGATGGCTGGCCGGCTTTGCGAGAAGGCGGAAATAAAAAAGCGCCAGCAGAACCGACAGAACAAGAGCCAGGAGAGCCAGCATCGGCGACAGGCTATTCTGCCGGCGTCGACTGCCGCGACGCTCGCGGCATGATCATGTCCCGTGCCGCCAGCACGGCTCCGCCGGTGATCAGCAGGCAGGCGACGCCGATGCGCCAGTCCGGCTCGGCGTAACCGCTTGCCACCAGGATCAGCGTCGAAAGCAGGGGAGCCGCATAGCTCGCGGCACCGATGATCTGGATGTCGCCGTTCTTCACCCCGTAGTCCCAGGCGTAGAAGGCAGCCCCCACCGGAAGCAGGCCGAGCCCCGCCACCGCCAACCATTCGCCGCCGCTGGCAGGCCACACCGTCGTCTCGAGAAGAAGATGGCAGAGGAGCGACAGGAGCGAGGTTGCCAGGCAGAACCCGGTGACGACATCGGTCGAGACACGGTCGAAGCTCCGCGTCAGCAGCGAATATCCGGACCATGTGAAGGCGCAGAGAAAGGCGGCTCCGTAGCCGAGGGCGTACTGGTCGTCGAAGGAGATGCCGTTTCGCGACACGATCGCCACGGTTCCCACAAGGCCGGCCACGGCGCCCGCGACATGATACCAGCGGAGACGCTCGCCGGGCAGCAGGGCCGATCCCACGACGATGAAAAGCGGCCACAGATAGGCGATCAGGCCCGCCTCCACCGCCGGCGCGCTCCTGAGCGCGGTGAAATAGAGGAAATGGTAGCCGAACAGACCGGCAATGCCGATGATCCACACCTTTGGCGGCTGGCGCAGGAACCTCAGCCGCTGCGGCCGTGCCGCGAAAAGGAGAAGACCCGGAAGGCTGCCGATCGCAAAGCTGATGGCCGAGAGCTGGAAGGGTGGCATCTTTCCGGACGCCGCCGTCATCAATGCCAGCAATGACCACATGAGAATGGCCGTGAAGCCGATCAGCGTCCCGCGTACCTTCACCCTGCCCCCTTCGGGGCGGATAGAGCCCCCGTCAGCCGCCGTATTTCGCGGCCTTCACATATACCTGCCCCATGCTCGTCGGTATGCGGGCATAAACGGGAGCATATACATTTACCGATTGCGCCTTGGCAAACCAGATCTCCATCGGCGTCTTCCTGAGATACTCGATATCGGAACGCCCGCGCTTGAAGCCTGATTTCGGCACGTAGCGGATCTCGCAGACCAGCACCTCGCCCTCGAAGCCTTCGGTGGAAAAGTTCTCCGTCCCCTTCGGAGTGAGGATAAGGTCCATCCGCGATTCCCCGTCATAGATGGGGACGCGGCGGGGGCAGGATTTCGCGTCACCGGAAAAGACCAGCCCCGTCAGCGGGTCGAGCACGGAACGCAGGTCCTCCGGCGCGACCGGCACCCAGCTGTCGGGCCGCGGCTTCGGCTCCGGCTTCGTCACGGACCGCGTCACGTCGCCGTTTTTGTAGGTTACCTCGTAGACGCGGGTGCGCTTGCCGGTCTTGTACACGAGGTCGTATTGCTCCGCCTCCAGCCTGTCGCCGCGCTTGCGACCGGTGACGCTGGTCTCCGCCGAGATCTTGCTGATGATCTCCGCCAGCCCCCAGGAGCGGAAGGTCCCGGCGATGCGGTATTCACTGCTGCCGAACTCGCTCGCGAAGGCCGCCCGTGCAATGGGCAGGATGCCGAGCGAGATATGATACTCGCTGACATGGCGGATACCCGCCGTTCCCGCGGGTCCGGCCAGCAGGGAAAATGCGCATGCTGTGGCTATAACGGCCCCGCGGCCCCTGGACATGATCGTGCCTCGACAGAAGTGAGCATGGGGATGGTCCGTCCCCGGTCGAAACGATATAAGCCCGCCACTATGGCAAGAAAATAGCCGGCCTCCGCCACTTGCACCGGATTCTGCACCAGCAACCCCAAGGTTTGGCTTGACGCGACCGCCCTCACTGACTATAGAACCGCAACTTTCCAATCAGACCAGTTGGATCGGCGCGCCGGGCATTGCCCGGAAGTACCATTCGATTGCAGAAGAACAACAAAGGTGTACCCATGTCTCGTATGTGCGAACTGACCGGCAAGGGCGTTCAGACCGGCAACAACGTCAGCCACGCAAACAACAAGACGCGCCGCCGGTTCCTGCCGAACCTGTGCCACGTCACGCTGATCTCCGATGCGCTCGGACAGCGCTTCCGCCTTCGCGTATCGGCGCACGCCCTTCGCTCGGTCGAGCATCGCGGTGGCCTCGACGCCTTCCTGCTGAAGGCTGACGAAACCGACCTGTCGATGCGCGCCCGCCTGCTGCGCCGCCAGATCGTCAAGAAGACTGCCGAAGCCGCCTAAGCTTCGACCGACCTTTCATGGTTCCAGCAGGGGCTTGACGGGCGACCGTACAAGCCCTTTCTGTTGAACAACATACGACTCGAACTGGTGGCATCACCCAGGATAAAAAAATGCGATATTTTCGCTATACCTTTGTTTATACGCTGCTGATGGCGTTCGTCGTCGTCGCCTCGAACTTCCTCGTCCAGTTCCCGCTCGCCGGCACGCTGTTCGGCGTCCAGCTCGGCGACCTGTTGACATGGGGCGCATTCAGCTATCCCGTCGCATTCCTCGTCACCGACCTCACCAACCGGCAGTTCGGCCCCTCGATCGCCCGGCGCGTCGTGCTGGCCGGTTTCGTCGTGGGCGTGACCGTCTCCTTCTTCACCTCCGTGCCGCGCATCGCGATCGCTTCCGGAACGGCCTTCCTGATCGGCCAGCTTCTCGACATCTCGGTCTTCAACCGGCTGCGCCGGCAGACGTGGTGGCGGGCACCGCTCGCCGGCTCGCTCGCGGGCTCGGCAATCGACACCGCCCTCTTCTTCTCGATCGCCTTCGCGTCCGTGTTCATCCTTCTCGGCCCGAACGACCCGTTCGCGATCGAATCGGCTCCGATCCTCGGCATACTGTCGATGGAAGCACCGCGGTGGATCTCCTGGGCCCTAGGCGATCTCGGCGTGAAGGTCCTCGTCGGCGTCGTGATGCTGCTTCCCTACGGGGCGCTGATGAGCGTTCTGAAGCCCATGCCGCCTGCCCAGCGCGCGCAGTGAGGATGATCCGGCAGGCGGTCAGTCCACCAGCCGGAATTCCAGCATCAGGTTGCGCTGCAGGAAGGACCCGTTGTCATCCGACACAATGATGATGCGGGTCTCGCCGTTCTCGACAAGGACGTCGAGGCCTTCCATGTTGTCGATCTCCGCACCCATGTCGGCTTCGATCAGCACCTTCCCGTCCACCAGCGCGCCCGGCTTGATGGCGTCGGCCTCGATACGCCGCAGGCGCATGCCGACGCCGCCCAGATAGCTGAAGCGGCGCTCCAGGAGGAGCAGGTCGCCATCCGGCAGGAAGGCGCCGTCGGTCACCGCCCAGGGCTGGTGGCGTGCCACCTTGAAGACACCCTTCCGAGGTCCGTCCAGCACGGCGGCAAACAGGTTCCCATCGCCGTCTATGCTCCGCTCGGCCACCGCCACCAGCGCCCCCGCCAGAGGGCTCTCGGCAGGCGCGGCCACCAGCGTCTCGATACCGCCGTTGGTGCGCAGTTCCCGCGACGGGATCACCATGCCGACCGATCGCGGTCTGGCCTTCTCATATCCCGGATCGGGATAGGCATCGATCCGGTGCTTTCTCTCGTAGCTGACGATCAAACGACCGGGCTGCATCGCAAGCCCTTCAGCATCGATGTCGAACTTCGACGGGGACCGCCCCCTGGCGTCCAGCATCGCGTCGATCGACAGCGAGGAAAGACCCTTAAGGCGCCCGGCTGCGTCGCGTTCTATGGATCCGGTGACCCATTCCCCCGTATCCTGGACGGCCACGAAATCGCGCCCGTTCGGGCGGAAACGGATGGCGGACAGGCCGCCGAGCCGGCTGTCGGAGGACGAGAACTGGAAGCCTCCCAGGAATTCCAGCGCGCCGAAGCGGGTATCGGCCGAGCCCTTCCGGAACTGCGCGATCAGGGAGGTCTCGATGGGCAGGCGATCGGTCGCGGGCGCGACCGGAGAGGCGGCGATCAACGCCAGGAGCGGCGCGAGGACGAGGCTTCGGCGCATCGGGGGAAGGTATGTCACCCGGCGCGCCGCATCCGGGATTTGCCGGCACCGCCATTCTCCTCGAACAGCGCGGCGAGCTGCTCGGTCATTGCGCCGGCAAGCTCGTCGGCGTCGACGATCGTGACGGCCTTGCGATAGTAGCGCGTGACGTCGTGGCCGATGCCGATCGCCAGCAGTTCGACCGGAGAACGGGTTTCTATCTGCTCGATGACGGCGCGCAGGTGGCGCTCCAGGTAGTTGCCCGGGTTGACCGAAAGGGTCGAGTCGTCGACCGGCGCCCCGTCGGAGATCATCATCAGGATCTTGCGCTGCTCGGGACGCCCGATCAGGCGATTGTGGGCCCACATCAGCGCTTCGCCGTCGATGTTTTCCTTGAGCAGCCCCTCACGCATCATCAGCCCGAGGTTACGGCGCGACCGGCGCCAGGGTGCATCGGCGGACTTGTAGACGATGTGCCGAAGATCGTTCAGGCGACCGGGATTGGGCGGCTTGCCGCCGGCCAGCCACGTTTCGCGCGACTGCCCGCCCTTCCAGGCCTTGGTGGTGAAGCCGAGGATCTCCACCTTGACGCCGCAGCGCTCGAGCGTGCGGGCAAGGATATCGGCGCAGGTGGCGGCAACCGTGATCGGGCGTCCGCGCATCGAGCCGGAATTGTCCAGCACCAGCGACACGACCGTATCGCGAAACTGCGTGTCCCGCTCCTTCTTGAAGGAGAGCGGCTGCATCGGATCGATGACCAGGCGCACCAGGCGAGCCGAGTCGAGATAGCCCTCCTCGAGGTCGAAATCCCAGGAGCGGTTCTGTTGGGCCATCAGGCGGCGCTGCAATCGGTTGGCAAGGCGCCCAACGGCGCCCTGGAGGTGCGACAGCTGCTTGTCGAGGAAAGCGCGAAGCCGCTCCAGCTCCGCCTCGTCGCAGAGTTCCTCGGCGAGGACCTCCTCGTCGAACTCCTGCGTGAAGATGCGGTAATCCACCTTCTCGTTGAAATCGTCGAACGGGCTGTGCGGGCGTCTCGTCTCGCCGGGGGTCTCGGAGTGATCGTCAGCCTCGTCCGACATTTCATCGTCGGACATTTCGGCGCCGTCCATCTCCCCTTCGTCCATCTCGTCGTCGGCAGCTTCGCTCTGCTCGGCCGGCGCGGCATCCGAACCGGCTTCCTCCTCGACTTCCTCGTTCTCAGCCTCGTTGCTGCGCGGCTGCTCCTCGTCGTTCGGGTTTTCCATCTCCTCGGGCTCGGCATCCTCGTCGCCGAGGTCTTCGGCGACCTGCATGGAGGAGAGCATGTGGCGGACCAGTCGGGCAAACGCCTGCTGGTCCTCGATGGCACCCTTCAGATTGTCGAGGTCGCTGCCGGCCTTTTCCTCGAAGAACGGACGCCAGAGATCGAGAACCTTGCCGGCGCTTTCCGGCACAGGGGTGCCCGCGAGCTTCTCGCGCACCAGCATCGCCAGGGCCTCCGCCAGCGGCGC
>JAEZHO010000043.1 GCA_023416545.1 Pseudomonadota bacterium | reverse complement strand
CCGACCGACCGGCCGCCCACCACCGCATCCATGAACTTCATCGGCTGCCCGTCGCCGTCGAGGAAGAGCTTCGGCGTCGCCGCCATCGGCGCCGTCTCGCGCCCGTCGAAGGTCGTAAGCTTGCCTGAAGCGGCGTCGTAGTAGACGAGGAAGGCACCGCCGCCGAGCCCGGAACTCTGCGGCTCCACGAGGCCGAGCACCGCCTGCACCGCCACCATGGCATCGATTGCGTTTCCGCCTTTGGCGAGCACGTCGCGGCCGGCCTTCGACGCCAGCGGATTGGCGGCGGCCACCATGAACCGCTTCGCCTCCGCTCGCTCGGCGCTTCTGGTTTCCGTTGCGCCTTCGGGCGCGACCGCATCGGCCGCCTGCTTTGCGAAGGCCGGTCCGGTGGATAGTAGAACTCCCAGCAGAATGCCTGAAAGCCGCAGTGTTGAAGACGTCATGTCGTGCTCCCGCCCTGGATCAGACTGGCCGGATGCTTGCCGGCAGGTCTTTCGGGATGTGGTGCACTGTAACCACCGGGCAAGGGCCGGCCGGTCAGCCGGCGGCCGCCGAGAGGCGGCGGAGCGCGGAGACCTGTTCGCTGGCGCTGAGTTCCAGCGCCATCTCCTGCTTCGTCAGCATCGTGGCCGAGGGGACGATCGCGACCCTGCCTGCGTCCTCGACGGCGGTGCAGTTACGGCCGGCGGTCTTTGCGGCGTAAAGCGCCCGGTCGGCCGCGCTGAGGAGGTGGTCGAGATCGGCCTCGGCGGCCGGCTGCAGCGAAATGCCCGCGCTGACCGTGATGCCGAGCCGCTGTTCGCCCGCCGAGATCGTCTGGAGCGCAAGCGTCATGCGCAGGCCCTCGGCAATGCTTGCAGCCTCCACCACGTCGGAGACCCGCAGGATGCTGGCGAATTCCTCTCCACCCATGCGCCCGAATGCGCCGCGGGGGCTCAGCGAGATCGAGGCGAGGCGGGAGAAGGCGACGAGTACGGCATCTCCCGCCTGGTGGCCATGGAGATCGTTGACCTGCTTGAAGTGATCGATGTCGAAATGAAGAAGCGCGATGAAGGGCTTTCCGGGAGCTTTGGCGTTGCGCAGGCTCTGGAACTCGTCCATCAGGCCGCGGCGGTTGAGGATGCCGGTCAGCGGGTCTGTCGAGGCGAGTGCCTTCAGCCGCTGCTCGGCGCGCTCGGCCATCATCTGGGCCCCTGTGAGCATCGCCGCGAAGAAGCAGAAGGCGCCCGGCACCAGCACGAGGCCAGGGGAGGGCAGCGCCGCCAACGACATGGCCTCGGCATATCCGGTCATGGCGGCATGGGTCAGGCCGGTGAGGACGTGGATCCCCAGGATCACCGCGAGTACGCGCCGCGGCCACATCCCGTCGGTGCGCCCGGGTACCAGCATGGCGATCAGCATGGCAAAACCGATGCTGGCGGAGACGTTGTAGAGCACGACGCGTCCGCTGAAGCTTTCCCGCACCGGCGAAAGAAGCAGGCCGCCGATCCAGATCAGCACGGGAATGGCGATATATCCCTCGAGCGGCTTGCCGTCGAATTGTCGCAGGCCGACCATCAGCATGGCGATGAAGCCGAGGACGAAGGCGTTGCCGACTTCGATCGACAGGAAGGAAGGGATGTGCCCCCGCTGGCTGATCATCACGATGCCCGCACCGAAAAGCGCAAAGGCGACGCTCCAGCTCAGCCGGAATGTCTGCGACCGGTAGCGTATCCAGCCGATGAACATGAGGAGCGATATCATGGCCGCCTGCGCCGCCCAGATGATCAGCCCCGTCAACATGTCCATGATTTTATTTCCTTCCGTCTGCGAGGTCCCGGCATACCGCCGATTGCTTAAGGACGTCTTGCCGGCGGGGCGTCGCGGCCGCCGTTCAGGTGTCGTTTACCACGCCGTCTCACAAAGCTGTCGGTATCGTCTTTTCCCCGGTGCGCAGGCTCGCCTGCCGGGCGCGATCGGGTAGAAGCGGCGGGTGGAGCACAGCAGGGCACGCGTCCGGCGCGATTAAGGATAAAGCTGCCGCCGTCTTGAAGTGCCGGGCATTGACACTCTATGTAGGGGTTGACCTATTCCATCTGATTCTGGGGCTTCCACCTCCGGAGAAGCGTGACAAAGGACTGACATGAGAAATCCCGTCGATACTGCCATGGCTCTGGTGCCGATGGTCGTCGAGCAGACCAATCGCGGCGAGCGGTCGTACGACATCTATTCGCGGCTTCTGAAGGAACGCATCATCTTCCTGACGGGCCCGGTGGAAGATCACATGGCGTCCCTCGTCTGCGCGCAGCTTCTCTTCCTCGAGGCCGAGAACCCGAAGAAGGAAATCGCGCTCTACATCAACTCTCCGGGCGGCGTCGTCACCGCCGGCATGGCGATCTACGACACCATGCAGTTTATCAGGCCGGCCGTTTCGACGCTCTGCATCGGCCAGGCCGCCTCCATGGGTTCGCTCCTTCTCGCCGCCGGTGAAAAGGGCATGCGCTTCGCAACGCCGAACTCGCGCATCATGGTCCACCAGCCTTCGGGCGGTTTCCAGGGGCAGGCCTCGGATATCGAGCGTCATGCTCGTGACATATTGAAGATGAAGAGACGCCTGAACGAGGTGTATGAAAAGCACACCGGGCGGACCTACGAGGAAGTTGAAAAGACGCTTGATCGCGACCACTTCATGGATGCTGCGGAAGCGAAGGAATGGGGCGTGATCGACAAGATCCTCACCTCGCGGCAGGAACTCGAAGGCGGGTCTGCGGATTGAGGTGATCGGAATTCCCGCTCTCGTCACCCCTATGTTACAACGGCAGGGGGTTTCACAGGAGCGGGAAACCGGTATTAGTACTTGTTAATGCTGTGTAGAGCTTTGCTGCATAGCATTCGTGGTCGAGGGTTTCGTTGCCGCCGAGAGGGAGATTTTCTCCTCATCGGTCGAGTACCCCGGGCAAAGCCGCCACATCGTACCGGGTGGTTCCGGTGCCGGCGAATGAGTGGACCGCACCCGGCAACGGGAAGGCGGAGTGCTGGAAGGAAAGTGATATGAGCAAAGTCAGCGGCAGCAACGGCGGCGACTCCAAGAATACTCTGTATTGTTCGTTCTGCGGCAAGAGCCAGCACGAGGTCCGCAAGCTGATCGCCGGTCCGACGGTGTTCATCTGCGATGAATGCGTCGAGCTCTGCATGGACATCATCCGCGAAGAGAACAAGTCTTCGATGGTGAAGTCGCGCGACGGCGTGCCGACGCCCCAGGACATCATCAAGGTTCTCGACGAATACGTCATCGGCCAGCAGCAGGCCAAGCGTATCCTGTCGGTTGCGGTGCACAACCACTACAAGCGCCTGGCGCACGCCTCCAAGGGCGGCGAGGTGGAGCTTGCGAAGTCGAACATCATGCTGGTCGGCCCGACCGGCTGCGGCAAGACCTATCTTGCCCAGACGCTGGCGCGCATCATCGACGTTCCCTTCACCATGGCCGACGCCACGACCCTGACGGAAGCCGGCTATGTGGGCGAGGATGTCGAGAACATCATCCTCAAGCTCCTGCAGGCCGCCGACTACAACGTCGAGCGCGCCCAGCGCGGCATCGTCTACATCGACGAGGTCGACAAGATCTCGCGCAAGTCGGACAACCCGTCCATCACCCGCGACGTGTCGGGCGAGGGCGTGCAGCAGGCGCTGCTGAAGATCATGGAAGGCACGGTCGCTTCCGTTCCGCCGCAGGGCGGCCGCAAGCATCCGCAGCAGGAATTCCTGCAGGTGGACACGACCAACATCCTGTTCATCTGCGGCGGTGCGTTCGCCGGCCTCGACAAGATCATCTCCGCCCGCGGCGAGAAGACGTCGATCGGCTTCGGCGCCACGGTCAAGGCCGAGGATGACCGTCGCGTCGGCGAGGTCCTGCGTGAACTGGAGCCGGAAGACCTGGTCAAGTTCGGCCTCATTCCGGAGTTCATCGGTCGTCTGCCGGTCCTGGCGACACTCGAGGATCTCGACGAGGACGCGCTGATCCAGATCCTGTCGGAGCCGAAGAACGCACTGGTCAAGCAGTACCAGCGCCTCTTCGAGATGGAGGACGTGGAGCTTACCTTCCACGAGGACGCCCTTCGCGAGATCGCCCGCAAGGCGATCACCCGCAAGACCGGCGCCCGCGGCCTTCGTTCGATCATGGAGAAGATCCTGCTCGACACCATGTTCGAACTGCCCGCGCTGGAAGGCGTCCGCGAAGTCGTCATCTCCGACGATGTCGTGAAGGGCAATGCCCGTCCTCTCTACATCTATGCCGAGCGGCAGGAAGAGAAGGCGAACGTCTCCGCCTGAGGATGACGTTGCAGATCGGTTATGAAGAGGCCCCTCGCGGGCCTCTTTTCGTTTCCGGACGCCTTCTCGACCTTGTGCCTGTTGATCCCGCGCATTGTGCTTCGCTTGAACCGGTTTAATCGTTATGAATAGGGTTTAGGATTCGGCGGTTCCGCGTGCTCAACCGCGTGCGGCCTGCCTGTTTCCTGCGTCCGGCGTAACCCGCGTCTCCGTCGTCCCGGCGCCTTGCCAGCGCGGGGGCGGGCGGTGAACGAGGCTTGAAATCAACAGTCGCACTCTCCACTTTGGGCTCAAGTGGACGGCCCGGATATCAGGTCTGGGGACGAATCCCGGCAACGGGATATGAAAGGAAGAAGAATGACGAATCCAACGTCTTTGGCACCCGGCGGCGAAACCTTCCCGGTATTGCCCCTTCGCGACATCGTGGTATTCCCCCACATGATCGTGCCCCTGTTCGTCGGACGGGAGAAATCCATCCGCGCACTGGAAGAAGTGATGGGGTCCTACAAGCAGATCATGCTCGTCACGCAGATCAATGCCGGTGACGACGATCCCGAGCCCTCGGCGATCTACAAGATCGGCACGGTTGCCAATGTCCTGCAATTGCTGAAACTTCCCGACGGGACCGTGAAGGTCCTGGTCGAAGGGCGTGCCCGCGCCAAGATCGACAGCTACACGGACCGCGAGGAATTCTACGAGGCGAAGGCCGACATCCTGGCCGAGCCGGAGGAAGACCCGGTCGAGGTCGAGGCGCTGTCGCGCTCCGTGGTTTCCGAGTTCGAGAACTACGTCAAGCTGAACAAGAAGATCTCCCCGGAGGTCGTCGGCGCCGCGAGCCAGATCGAGGATTACTCGAAGCTCGCCGATACGGTCGCCTCGCACCTGTCGATCAAGATCACCGAGAAGCAGGAGATGCTCGAGACGGTCAGCGTCAAGGGACGTCTTGAAAAGGCGCTCGGCTTCATGGAAGGCGAGATTTCGGTCCTTCAGGTCGAGAAGCGCATCCGCTCCCGCGTCAAGCGGCAGATGGAGAAGACCCAGCGCGAATACTATCTCAACGAGCAGATGAAGGCGATCCAGAAGGAACTCGGCGACGGCGAGGATGGCCGCGACGAGATGGCCGAACTGGAGGAACGCATCTCCAAGACGAAGCTTTCCAAGGAGGCCCGCGAAAAGGCGGAAGCTGAAATGAAGAAGCTTCGCCAGATGAGCCCGATGTCGGCGGAAGCCACCGTCGTGCGCAACTACCTGGACTGGCTCCTGTCGATCCCGTGGAACAAGAAGTCGAAGATCAAGACCGACCTCAACAACGCCGAGAAGATCCTCGAGCAGGATCACTTCGGCCTGGAAAAGGTCAAGGAACGGATCATCGAGTATCTCGCCGTGCAGGCGCGCGCCTCCAAGATCAAGGGTCCGATCCTGTGCCTCGTCGGTCCTCCGGGCGTCGGCAAGACCTCGCTCGCCCAGTCGATCGCCAAGGCGACCGGCCGCGAATACGTGCGCATGGCGCTCGGCGGCGTGCGTGACGAAGCCGAAATCCGCGGCCACCGCCGCACCTATATCGGCTCCATGCCCGGCAAGGTCATCCAGTCGATGAAGAAGGCGAAGAAGTCCAACCCGCTCTTCCTGCTCGACGAGATCGACAAGCTCGGCCAGGACTACCGCGGCGATCCGTCCTCGGCGCTTCTCGAAGTGCTCGACCCGGCACAGAACTCGACCTTCATGGATCACTACCTGGAAGTCGAATACGACCTGTCGGACGTGATGTTCATCACCACGGCGAACACGCTGAACATTCCGGCGCCGCTGATGGACCGCATGGAGATCATCCGCATCGCCGGCTATACCGAAGAGGAAAAGCTGGAAATCGCCAAGCGTCACCTTCTGCCGAAGGCGATCAAGGAGCACGCGCTGCAGCCGAACGAGTTCTCGGTGAGCGACGACGCGCTGATGGCGATCATCCAGCAGTACACCCGCGAGGCGGGCGTGCGTAACTTCGAGCGCGAACTGATGAAGCTCGCCCGCAAGGCGGTCACCGAGATCATCAAGGGCAAGACGAAGAGGGTCGACGTCACGGCCGCCAACATCAACGACTATCTGGGCGTGCCCCGGTTCCGCCATGGCGAGGCCGAGCGCGAGGACCAGGTCGGCGTGGTGACGGGTCTTGCCTGGACGGAGGTCGGCGGCGAGCTGCTGACGATCGAAGGCGTGATGATGCCGGGCAAGGGTCGCATGACGGTGACCGGCAACCTGCGCGAGGTGATGAAGGAATCGATTTCCGCGGCGGCCTCCTATGTCCGCTCGCGCGCCGTCGATTTCGGCATCGAGCCGCCCCGCTTCGACAAGTCGGACATCCACGTGCACGTTCCGGAAGGGGCGACGCCGAAGGACGGCCCGTCGGCAGGCATCGCCATGGCCACGGCCATCGTCTCGGTCATGACCGGCATCCCCGTTTCCAAGGACGTGGCGATGACGGGCGAGGTTACCCTGCGCGGTCGCGTCCTGCCCATCGGCGGCCTGAAGGAGAAGCTGCTTGCAGCGCTTCGCGGCGGCATCAAGAAGGTTCTGATCCCGGAGGAAAACGCCAAGGACCTGGCGGACATCCCGGACAACGTGAAGAACAACATGGAAATCATCCCCGTGTCGCGCATGGGCGAAGTGATCGAGCACGCGCTCCTTCGCAAGCCCGAACCGATCGAATGGGATGGTTCCATCGAGACCCCGGTGATCGCCACCGTCGAGGGTGTCGACGACACGGGTGCCTCCATCGCCCACTAGGATCATGCCAATTTGGCACGCAAAGCGAAAAAAGCCGGCTACAAGCCGGCTTTTCTGGTGAAAATCACCCGATGCCCCTTGTTTTTCAGGCTATAGCGAGGCTTCTGGCTTGCGAAGGCCTGACGGGTATTTAATGTCGGGCCGGATCACTTGAGTCGTTTCAATACCAGTTGAAAGGGTGGAAACATGAACAAGACTGAGCTCGTTACGGCTGTGGCCGAAAAGGCTGGCCTCTCCAAGGCTGATGCGGCTTCGGCAGTCGATGCTGTATTCGACACCGTTCAGGCCGAACTGAAGAACGGTGGCGACATCCGTCTCGCCGGTTTCGGCAGCTTCTCCGTTTCTCGTCGCGAAGCCTCGAAGGGCCGTAACCCTTCGACGGGTGCCGAAGTCGACATCCCGGCTCGCAACGTGCCGAAGTTCTCGGCCGGCAAGGGCCTGAAGGACGCCGTCAACGGCAAGTAAGCCGCTGCGTCGCAGACAGATTTCGAGGCCCGGCTTGCCGGGCCTCTTTTCGTTTGGAGAAACCTGTTCCCGGAATATGCCCGGTTCTCTCCTGTTCGCTGCCTATCCGGCCCGTGCCGCCTACCAGCGCTGGTGGACGTGCGGGGCGACCAGGCGCGCGTAGATTTCGCGGGTTGCCGTCATCACCGCGTCGGACAGGGGTGCGAGATCGGCCGCCGCGGCGTTGGCGCGGGCCTGCTCGGCATTGCGCGCACCCGGAATGACGACGGTCACCGCGTCGTTCATCAGGATCCAGCGCAGCGCGAAGGCCGCCATGGACGCACCCTCCGGCACCAGCTTGCGAACTTCCTCCACCGCCTGCAGCCCGACCTCGAGCGGCACGCCCGCAAACGTCTCGCCGACGTCGAAGGCCTCGCCATGGCGATTGAACTGGCGATGGTCGTCGCTCGCGAATGTCGTGTCGCGGGTAATCCTGCCCGACAGGAGGCCGCTCGCCAGCGGCACGCGGACGATGACCGCGACATCCTTGCGCTTGGCTTCCTTGAAGAACAGGTCGGCGGGGCGCTGGCGGAAGATGTTGTAGATGATCTGGACGCTGACGAC
>JAEZHO010000034.1 GCA_023416545.1 Pseudomonadota bacterium | reverse complement strand
AGGCGCAAGGCTCGGTGACGATGCCGTCGAAGGAAACGACGACGATGCCCGCGTCGCAGGCTTCCTTGACGGCGCCGTTCAGGGCCGTCGGAGACGCCGCGTTCAGGACGATCGCGTCATAGCCCTGCAGAATGAGGTTCTGGATCTGCGCGGCCTGCTCCGTCGCCTGGTTTTCGGCGGTCGTGAATGCGTCCGCTGCGGCGACGGTCCCTTGGCCGACCGCGTCCTTGGTGATCTTGTCCCAGCTCGTCAACATCGCCTGGCGCCACGAGTTGCCGGCGTAGTTGTTGGAGAGTGCGATCTTCTTGTCTGCCGTCTCGGCCGAAGCGGAGACCGGTGCGGCTACGAACGCGAGCGCGATCGATGCCAGAAGCATCTTCTTGATGGTCATGATTTCCTCCCTGTGCCCCGCGGGCCTGCCAGGCCGCTCCTCAACGGCCTGTCGACTGTATTTGTACTGGCGCCCAGGCGTCAGTATGGAGAGAATGGAGGAGAAGCTCGATCTTGCAAAGGCATATCCGAGCAAGCTCGATGCGGAGGATCGCGTAAAATCTGCGGGAACCCGCAGGACAATCGTCGCGGGGCGGCGCTTAATGAAATGCGCCCTGGGCGCCACCATTTCGACGGGGGAGGACGTCGCCGATGCTGAACCCGACGAGAAGCGCGCTGTTCGATCATTATCTCGGCATTTCCCGGCTTCTGGCGGGACAGCTCGACTTCAACGCGATCATTCAGGCGGTAGCGGTCGAGATAGGACACATCATTCCCCACGATCATCTCGACGTCTGCATCAAGATGATCGACGGGAAGTATCACATCGCCTACGAGAGCGGCCTCGAGACGGCGTGGAGCCAGCATCCCCCTGCCCTGCTGAGCGGAAGCCCGATCCGCAGCCTCCTGTCGGGCGAAGTCGACCATCTGCTCTCCGGCGACGCCTGCGGCGATCCGCGCTTCCATTTCGACGGGGCCTTCTCCAGCCCGATCATCGCGCTTTCGCTGCGAAGCCGCCTGCATGTTCCCCTGCGCGTCCAGGGAGACATTATCGGCGCGCTCAGCTGTTCGAGCCACAGGCCGGACCACTACACGATGGAGGACGTCGAGAACGCGCGCTCGATAGCCGACCTCCTGGCGCCCTATTTCTTCGCCCTGCGGGCGGCGGACCAGGCGAAGCGCTCGGCGGTCGTCGAGACGGAGGCGCGCGCCCGTGAAGAAGGGTTGCGGCTTGGGGCCCTCAAGCTCACCGAAGCGCTGGAAGCCGAACGCCAGAGGATCGGCATGGATCTTCACGACCAGACCCTCGCGGACCTGACGCGGCTGGCCCGGCGCCTGGAGCGCCTGACGCACCTGCCTGACGTTCCCGGCGAGACGCTGGAACCCGTCTTCCGCAGCCTTCAACACTGCATGCACGACCTGCGCCAGATCATCGAAGAGGCCAAGCCATCGGTCCTGCAACTTTTCGGGGTGGCGGAGGCCATCGAAAATCACCTGGAGCGCTCGGTGCGGGAAACCGGCGGACAGGTGCGCTACGAGGTCGTCGACGACAGCGGCACCGCCCTGGATGCCCTCGACCAGACCGTTGCCACCGCGATGTTCCGGATCGTCCAGGAAGCGATCAACAATGCCGTTCGCCACGGCCAGCCGTCCGAGATCGTCGTGACCCTACAGAAGCTCGGCAATGGCCTGTGTGTGATCGTGACCGACGACGGTGTCGGCATCGGCCGCCCTCAGGAACAGGCCGGGCACGGCATCGACAACATGCGTACGAGGGCGCGCCTCATAGGAGCCCGCTTCGAGATAGGGGCAAGGCCCGATCGCTCTGGTACGCAGGTGAAATTGTGGCTTGCCCACGGACGCCCGAGGCAGCCATCAACAGGAATGACGTAATGGAAGTACTCATCGTCGAAGACGATCCGCTTCACCGTTCGTATCTGCACGATGCGGTCCGTGCCGCCTTGCCCGAATGCGGACTGGTGATCGAGGCGGAAAACGGTAGGATCGGAGAAGGCCTCGCGCGGCAGTATCGCTCGGCCCACATCGTCATGGACCTGCAGATGTCGGAACGCAACGGCATCGAGGCTGCCCGCACCATCTGGAAGGAGCGACCGGACACGCGCATCCTGTTCTGGTCCAACTATGCCGACGAAGCCTATGTGCGGGGCGTGTCGCGGATCGTGCCGGAAGGGGCGGCCTACGGCTATGTCCTGAAGTCGGCATCCGATGACCGGCTCAAGCTCGCACTCCGCAGCATCTTCATGGAGGCGCAATGCGTCATCGACCGTGAAGTGCGCGGCATGCAGCAGAAGAGCCTCGGCCATGTGAACGGCTTCACCGATGTCGAATACGAGATCCTGATCGACATCGCGCTCGGATTGACGGACCGCATGATCGCCCGCCGACACGGTCTGTCTCTCAGAAGCGTGCAGAACCGATTGCAGCAGCTCTACGAGAAGCTCAACGTCTACCAGCGCGTCGGCGAGGACGGGGAAGAGGGCCGCTACAATCTGAGAAGCCGTGCCGTCGCCGTAGCGCTCATGCGCAAGCTCATCAACTACAGCGCGCTTGAGCGCGCCGAAGCCGAACTCAACGAATGGCTGGGGGTCAAGCAGAACTGACCAAGGTCAGCTCTCCCGCACACTCTTCTCCTCCGTGAATATGCTCCAGGCGGAGACGAACAGGGCGGCAACGAGGGGGCCGATGATAAAGCCGTTGATCCCCAGGAGCGACAGGCCGCCGATGGTCGAGAGCAACACCATGTAGTCGGGAAGCCGGGTTTCCTTGCCGACCAGCGGCGGACGCAGCAGGTTGTCGACGAGGCCGATGACCAGCACGCCGACGCCGACGACGATGACCGCCTTCAGCCACGAGCCCGTGAGGGCGAGATAGATGGCGGTCGGGACCCAGACGACGGCGGCGCCGACCGCCGGCAGAAGCGAGAGGAAGGCCATCAGCACGCCCCACAGGAGCGCGGCCGAGATGCCGACGGCCCAGAACGTCACCCCTCCGATGAGGCCCTGGATGAGCGCGATGATCACGTTGCCGCGCACGGTTGCCCGAACCACGGCGGTGAACTTCGTCGCAAAGCGCTGCGTATGCGTGTCACTGAGCGGTGACGACTGCCTCAGCACGCCAGCCATCCATCGGCCATCGCGGAACAGGAAGAACAGCAGGTAGAGCATCACGCCGGCGACGATGAAGAACTGCAGCGTATTCTCGCCGATGCTCAGCGCCTGGCCCGCGAAGAAGCGGCCACCCGCCATGAATACGGAGGCGACCCTTTCCCGCAACTCGTCGAAACCGGTCAGCTCGAAGGTCCTGATCCGGTCCCGCACGAAGGCCGGCAGGGCGTCCTGCAATTGCTGCAGGAAGCGCCTGATATCGATCTGTCCGCTGTCGATCTGCTGGTAGAGGTTGGTTCCCTCCCGGACCAGCGAGCTCAGGATCACCAGGCCGGGGATGATGACGAGGCAGACACAGATGACGACGGTCAGAAATG
>JAEZHO010000180.1 GCA_023416545.1 Pseudomonadota bacterium | reverse complement strand
ATGCGGGCGATCTCTTCCGCCCGGTGTTCCGGCTCCATCGTCGCGACGCGGGTCGCGATCTTCTCCGAGCCCTCGCCCGCAGGCCCCTTGGAAATGAGCATGTGGGTTGCCGCGCGTGCCGCGACCTGCGGCGCATGGGTCACCGAAAGGACCTGTACCGTTTCCGACAGCCGCTTCAGCCGCTGGCCGATCGCATCCGCCACCGCGCCGCCGACCCCCGTGTCGATCTCGTCGAAGACGAGCGTCGGGGCCGAGCCGCGATCCGCCAGCGCGACCTTGAGCGCCAGCAGGAAGCGCGAGAGTTCGCCGCCCGACGCCACTTTCATGATCGGGCCGGGACGTGTCCCCGGGTTCGTCTGGACATGGAATTCGACGGTGTCGATACCCTCGGCCATCGCCGCCTGCGGATCGCTGGCCACTTCCACCATGAACCGGGCCCGCTCCAGCTTGAGGGCCGGAAGTTCGTCCATCACCGCCTTCGCGAGCGCTTCTGCGCCGTGGCGACGCTTTTCTGACAGCGACAGCGCCGCCGTGTCGAACGCTGCCCTTGCCGCGACAGTCTCCTTTTCCAGCTGCGCGAGCTTCTCCTCGCCGGCATCGAGATCGGCGAGATCGGCGACCATCTTCTCCGCAAGCGCCGGAAGGTCGGCGACCGCCACCGAATATTTCCGCCCGGCGGCGCGAAGGGCGAACAGCCGCTCCTCGACGCGCTCCAGTTCGCGCGGATCGAACTCCGTCTTCCGCAGCGCCGCCTCGACTTCCATCTGCGCGTTCGACAGGTTGTTCAGCGCCGCATCGAGCAATTCCACGGTCTCTTCCAGAAGGCCCGGCGCCTCGTGGCTCTTGCGCTCCAGCCGTCGCACCATGGAGGCGATGAGCGGCACCGGCGAGGCATTGCCGTTCAGGAAGTCCGAGGCCTCGGAGATGTCGCCGGCGATGCGCTCGGCCTTCTGCATCTGCGAACGCCGCTCGGCGAGTTCGTCTTCCTCGCCGTCGCGGGGGCTCAGGGCCTCGAGTTCCTCCACGGAGGCGCGGATATAGTCGACTTCGCGCGCTGCCGCCTCGACCCTGGCGCGATGCGTCTTGAACGCCCGCTCGGCATCCTTCCAGCTGCGATAGAGGTCGCCGACCTGCTGGGCCTCGCCCGCCAGTCCGGCGAACGCATCGAGCAGGTTGCGGTGGGTATTCGTATCGGTGAGTGCCCGGTCGTCGTGCTGACCGTGGATTTCCACCAGCAGCTGGCCGATCTGCCGCATCAGCTGGACACTGACGGGCTGGTCGTTGATCGAGGCGCGGGTGCGTCCGTCGGCATTCTGGATGCGGCGGAAGATCAGATCGCCGTCGTCATCGATGCCGTTCTCGCGAAGAAGCTGACGGGCCGCGTGCCGGCCTTCGACGTCGAAGACGGCCGTGACCTGCCCCTTCTCCTCCCCGTGGCGGACAAGGCCGCCATCGCCGCGCCCGCCGAGCGCCAGCGAAAGGCTGTCGAGAAGGATCGACTTGCCGGCACCGGTCTCGCCGGTCAGCACCGAGAGGCCGGATTCGAAATCGAGATCCAGCCGCTCGATCAGGACGATATCGCGGATCGAAAGCTGGACGAGCACGATCAGGCTCCGATGAGCTTTGCCCCGGCGCGAGAAATCCAGGAACCGCGGTTTTCACGAGGCTCGAGGCCGCCCGTCTGCAGCAGCTTGTAGGAATCGGCATACCACTGGCTGTCGGGGTAGTTGCGGCCGAGCACGGCGGCAGCCGTCTGGGCTTCTTCGGCGATCCCCATCGCGTAATAGGCCTCGACGAGGCGCGCGAGTGCTTCCTCGATCTGGTTGGTCGTGGGATAACGTTCGACCACGGTGCGGAAACGCTGGATCGCCGCGAGATATTCCTTGCGCTCGAGGTAATAGCGGCCGACCTGCATCTCCTTGCCGGCGAGCTGGTCGCGCGCGAAGCGGATCTTGGCCTGCGCGTCCTCGACATATTCCGAATCCGGATAGTCGTTGATGACCTTCGACATGGCATCGATGGTCTGCCCGGCCGCCCGCTGGTCCTGCGTCACGTCGGCGATCTGCTTGGAATGCGACAGGCCGACCAGATACTGCACATAGGCGGAATCTTCGGAATTCGGATACTGCTTCAGGTAGCGGTTGCCGGTGGCGACCGCCTCTTCATTGCGACCGAGGCGATACTTGGCGAAGGTGCTCATCACCAGCGCCTTGCGGCCCCAGTCGGTGAACGGGTGCTGGCGATCGATGGAATCGAACTTCCGGCTGGCTTCCGCGATATTGCCGGCCTTCATGTTGGCCAGGCCCTGATTGTAGAGCGTTTCCGGAGGATCGGTCTCGAATCCGAGCTTTGTGATGTCGATGTCCTTGTCGGACTGGCAGGCGGATACTGCGACGCCGGCGCAGACCAGAGCCATGGACACGAAGGCTACCCTCGCCGTTCTCTTCATTCCAACAGACCTCGCATAAGTCATTCGACAGTTCCCGATCGTCCCGCGCAACAGTGCCCATGCACAAGCAGGCCTTCTAGCCTTACAAGCAGGCGCGGAGCAACGCAATGCGGGGGCATTAACGCAATTTTGTGGCAGTATTCCCTGCTCGCGAGGACGGTCCGGGCGGATTGAAACTACGTATCGGATCAAAAAGAAAGGCCGCCCCGGAGGGAGCGGCCAGTTGGACTGGATAGGTGAGGTCAGGCCAGCCAGGCCGCGACTTCGGGCTCGTTCACGGGAACGAACTCGCCAGCGCGTACACGGGTGCTGCGGACAGGCGCCTCGACGATCTCGTAGGCCGTGGGATCGCTGAGCAGCGCCTTGAGCGCATTGGCGTTCATCTTGTGGCCGCCGCGATAGGAACGGTAGCAGCCGATGAACTGCGCGCCCGCAAGCGCCAGGTCGCCGACCGCATCGAGCGTCTTGTGGCGCACGAACTCGTCGCCCTCGTAGCGAAGACCCTCGACATTGACGATCGTGTCGTCGTCGGAGATCACCACCGAATTCTCCAGCGAGGAGCCCAGCGCATAGCCTGCGGCCCACAGCCGCTCGACGTCGCGCATGAAGCCGAAGGTACGGGCGCGGGAAAGCTCTTCCTTGAAGGAGGTGGCGGTCAGGTCGCCCTTCCAGCTCTGCCGTCCGATCAGCGGCGTCGGGAAGTCGATCTCGACCTCGAACCGCGTGCCCTCGTAGGGACGGAACTCCGACCAGGAAGCGCCCGAATCGATGCGCACCGGCTTCACGACCCTGATATAGCGGCGCTTGGCGCCAAGATTGACGATGCCGGCCTGTTCGAGCGCCTCGATGAAGGGGAAGGAACTCCCGTCCATGATCGGCATCTCGCCCGCATCCACCTCGACCACGACATTGTCGATCGCAAGCGCGTAAAGCGCCGCCATCACGTGTTCGATGGTCGCGACCCACTTGGCGGGCGAGCCGCCCAGGACGGTGCAGAGATCGGTGGGGCCGACGT
>JAEZHO010000431.1 GCA_023416545.1 Pseudomonadota bacterium | reverse complement strand
GGCTGGTGACCCACCCGTCCGACGTGGTGGCGGCGGTCTGGCGGGCGGCGACCGATCCCTCCTCGCCGATGCGGATCCCCGCCGGGGCGGACGCGGTCGCGCTCGCCGCCTGACCACCAAAAGGGAGGGGCGGAGGGATGCCCGCCCCTCGCCCTACCGGTCATGCATGCCCTTCCCGGCGAGAATCCTGTCGCGGTTCCTGTCGATCCGCGAACGACGGGTCCCGGACTGTTTCGGCTGGGAGAAGTGGAGGAGATAGCCGCGCCGGCGGCCGGGCGTCAGCGCCACGAAGGCGGCCCGCAGTTCCGGATCCTGCCCGAGCGCGCCGACGAGTTCGTCCGGATAGGCGAGATCGTCCTTCGGGAGATCGACCCTGGCGCCCGCTTCCTCGAGCGCGATCGCCTGGATCACGAGATCGCGGATCGCGGCCTCGCGCTCGGTTATTTGCGCGGTGCTGGTAAAGCGCATGACGCGGGAGGACCGGGAGTTTTCACCGGGCGCGGCAAGCAGGCATTGCGGATCGGCAAGGAGGACGCCCTTGAAGAAGCCGAGCGTGGCGCTTTCCTTGAAGCCCCAGACCAGCGCGACATTGCCGCCTGTGCCTGCCGTGTAGCAGGGCGAACTCCACTTGAAGGTTTCGACAAGCCCGCAGTCGAGGAGGATTTTTCCGCAGCGCCAGAAGCTCGTCGCGCCAGCGCATCTCGCCGTCGTAGAAGGCGTCGATCCCGGCGCGGTCACTGCCGTGGTCCCTGCGGTGGTCCCTCCGGTGGCCCCTCCGGTGGCCCATGGGGGTCTCATCGTCCATGGCCCTCCTCCACACCAGGAAATGCGGGCTCATGCCCGCCGCGCGCCGCCGGTTGCCCTCAAGGCGCGCCTAACGCTCCCATTCTTCCTTCACGGGCTTCGGGCCGTTGCCGAGCCTGCGCTCAAGCGCCGCCGCCTGGCTTTCGGACAGCCTGACGTCGAGCTCGACGGCACCATCCTCCCGGTCGCGCCGTTCGTCAACGATGGCGTTCTCGTAGCTCCAGGAGACGAGCGAGAGCTTGGTCGCCGGGATCACGACGGTGGTTTCGGTGAGGACCCCGGAGAGCCGGCGGGCGATCTCGTCCAGGAGCGCCTCGACGCCCTCGCCGGTGACCGCCGAGACGGCCATGATGTTGTCGCGGCCTTTCGCCCGTTCCGCCAGCGCGTCATGCGCCTCGGGATCGAGCCGGTCGATCTTGTTCCAGACCTCGATGATGCGGGCTTCCCGCTCCTTCTCGTCGATGCCGAGGTCGGAGAGGATGCGCATGACGTCGGCCGACTGGGCGGCGTTGTCGGGGTCGGACATGTCGCGGACATGCAGGATGAGGTCGGCCTCCAGCACTTCCTCCAGCGTGGCGCGGAAGGCCGCGACGAGATGGGTGGGAAGATCGGAGATGAAGCCGACCGTATCCGACAGGATGACGGTGCGCCCGTGCGGGAGCTTCATGCGGCGAAGCGTCGGGTCGAGGGTGGCGAACAGCATGTCCTCGGCGAGCACGCCCGCACCGGTGATGCGGTTGAAGAGCGTCGACTTGCCGGCATTGGTATAGCCGACCAGCGCGACGATCGGATGCGGCACCTTACGGCGCTTGGCCCGGTGAAGCTGGCGGGTGCGCACGACCTGTTCCAGCTCGCGCTCCAGCTTGACGATGCGTTCCTGCAGGAGCCGGCGGTCGGCCTCGATCTGGGTTTCGCCGGGACCGCCCATGAACCCGGCGCCGCCGCGCTGGCGTTCAAGGTGGGTCCAGCTGCGCACCAGCCGGCCCTTCTGGTAGTTGAGATGCGCGAGGTCGACCTGCAGCGTGCCTTCCTTGGTGGATGCACGGCGGCCGAAGATTTCCAGAATGAGGCCGGTGCGGTCGATGACCTTGGCGTTCCATTCCTTCTCGAGATTGCGCTGCTGGACCGGCGTCAGCGGGTGATCGACGATGACGAGGCCGGCGTCATGCTCATCGAGCAGCGCCTTGATCTCGGCGATCTTGCCGGTGCCCATCAGGGTGGCCGGGCGCGGCTGGGAGACCTGGACGACAAGGCCCTGCACGACCTCGAGGTCGATCGCCCGGGCAAGGCCGATCGCTTCCTCCAGGCGCGCCTCTTCCGAGCGTTGCGGCGAGGGTGCGGCTTCAGGCTGTGCCGAACGGGAGGCACGCGTAGCCTTCAGCACCGGCACGAGCACCACGGCGCGCATATCGTCCCGGCGACGGTCTGTCTCCGGGATCATCGATTCATTCGAGGTATCGCGATGTTTAATCGGTTGCTGTCCTGTCAGGCGGCGTTTTCTTCGCTCTCGAACATCTGCATCGGCTGGCCGGGCATGATGGTCGAGATCGCGTGCTTATACACGAGTTGCGAGTGGCCGTCACGGCGAAGGAGTACGCAGAAATTGTCGAAGGAGGTGACAACGCCGGTCAGCTTCACGCCGTTGATAAGGAAAATAGTCAACGAAATCTTTTGCTTACGGACAGTATTGAGAAACAGGTCCTGCAAGTTCTGAGAACGTTCCGCCATGGCGCCGCTTCTTTCTTTTTTGCCGGCATCCTGCCGGGATGATCTGATGACATTTCAGAGAAATAAGGGAAGCGCCCTCGTGCTTCCCTCCCCCCAATGAATTCCTCGTTATCAAATCGTCGTCTTTTCCGCAATGTGCAAAAAGGCACTACGCAGGGCGGCAGCAACGCTGCCCGGATGCCCGTTGGCGATCGTCCTGCCGTCGATCTCGACGACCGGAACGCAGGAACCCGTGGCCGAGGTGAGGAAGACTTCGCGCGCCGCGAGCATCTCCTCCACCGAGAATTCCCGCTCCTCGACGGGGATCGCGAGGCTCGCCGCGACGTCGAGGAAGGTCGTGCGGGTCACGCCGCGCAGGATGCCGTGCTCGGCCGGACGGGTGACGAGCCTGCCGTCGGCGCTGACGATCCAGACATTCGACGAGGCGGCCTCGGTGACCTTGCCGGCCGTATCCACGAAGATCGCGTCCTGGGCGCCGGCCTCCCTCGCCTGCTGCTTGACCAGCACGTTGGGGAGAAGACCGACCGTCTTGATGTCGACGCGGTTCCAGCGGTTCTCGGGCACGGTGATCGCCTTGATGCCGGTCTCGTAGCGGGCGAGCGCAGGACGCGGATCGGCGGACTTCGCGGTTATCGTCAGCGTCGGCGGGGTGCCGGCAGCCGGGAAATAATGGTCGCGACGAGCCACGCCGCGCGTCACCTGCAGGTAGAAGAGGCCGTTGCGGACCCGGTTGCGGCGCAGCACCTCGCGGATGACAAGCTTCAGCGGCTCGCGCGCCATCTGACTGGCCATGCGAAGCTCGCGGAGGGACCTGTCCAGCCTGTCGAGATGGCGGGTGAGGTCGATGATCTGCCCGTCGCGGACCTCGCAGACCTCGTAGACGCCGTCCGCGAACTGGAAGCCGCGATCCTCGATGTGGATCGCCGCATCCGCATGGGGAAGGTAGCGACCGTTGACATAGGCAATTCTGGACATGGATTGGCCGATCAGGTTGGGGCTAGAAGTACTGGATGGAGACGCGGAACATCTGTTCCACGTTCTTGACCGCGGCCGCGGTGGAGAACAGGACGACGCGGTCGTGCGCCTTGATCCTGGTGTCGCCGCTCGGGCGGATCACGGCGCCGCCGCGGTAGATCGCACCGATGCGGATGCCGTCGGGAAGATCCAGTTCGCGGAACGGCCTGCCGACCAGCGGCGACGTCTCCAGCGCCTCCGCCTCGATAACCTCCGCCGAGCCCTGCTGCACGGCGTAGACGGAGCGGATGCGCCCCTTGCGGACATGCTGGAGGACGCGGGAAATGGTGACGGCGCGCGGATTGATCTGCGCATCGATGCCGAGCGACTGGGTGACCTTGTTGAGCGAGGAGCTGTTGATCAGCACGAGGTTCGACTTGCAGCCGAGCGACTTCGCCATCACCGCGCCGAGGATGTTGATCTGGTCGCTGTTGGTGAGACTGACGAAGAGGTCGGCATCCTGGACATCCGCCTGCTGGAGGATGTTCTGGTCGAGCGCCGAGCCGTGCAGGACGACCGTGTTGCGAAGCTGCTCGGAAATCGTGGCCGCGCGTTCGCGGTCGCTCTCGATGATCTTCAGTCGCGTCCTCGGCTGGAGCTCCTCGATGGTGCGGGCGACATACTGGCCGATATTGCCGCCGCCGGCGATGATGATGCGGCGCGCCTCCTGTTCCTCGTGGCCGAAGAGGCCGAGCGTGCGGCGGACGTGGTCGCGTTGGCAGATGACATAGGCGAGATCGCCCACTTCCAGCTGGTCGGCGGAGCGGGTGATCGCGAGCCTGCCGTTGCGGAAGACGCCGACCACCGTCGCCATGAGGTCCGGGAAAAGCTCGCTCAGCTGGTTGAGCGGCGTGTTCAGGACCGGGCAGTCCTCCATGCATTCGATGGCCAGCATGGCGATCGAATCGTCGGCGAAGCGGACGATGTCGGTGGCGCCGGGGAAGGAAATCCGCCGCAGCACCATCTTGCCGACCTCGATTTCCGGCGAGATCGTCACGTCGATCGACATGTTCTGGCGGCTGAACAGGTCGGAATATTCCGGAGCCAGGTAGCTCTGGGCGCGGATCCGGGCGATCTTGGTGGGGACGCTGAACAGCGCGTGCGCCACTTCGCAGGCGACGATGTTGACCTCGTCGTAGAGCGTCACGGCGATGATCATGTCCGCCTGCTCGGCGCCCGCCTTGGACAGGACGTCGGGATGGGCGCCGTGCCCGACATAGCCCCTCACGTCCAGCGTCTCGGTGATCGCGTTCACCAGCGAGGCGGACGTGTCGATGACGGAGACGTCATTGTCTTCCTGGGAAAGGCGTTCGGCGATGCCGTAGCCCACCTGTCCCGCACCGCAAATGATGACTTTCATGGGTTGCTTTCATGGCCGCCCGGCCGAAGCCAGGCTAGACGCCGAGGGACTTGAGTTTGCGATGCAGGGCCGACCGCTCCATGCCGACAAATTCCGCGGTGCGCGAAATGTTACCACCGAAGCGGTTGATCTGCGCGATCAGATAATCACGCTCGAACATTTCGCGGGCCTCGCGGAGAGGCAGCGTCATGATGTGATGGTCGCCCTGGGTGGAGATCTTCGGGAGCATGTCGCCGAGATCGGTGGGCAGCATGTCGGCGGAAATGACCGCGTCGTGGCTGTCGCCCCGCGCCAGGATCATCAGCCGTTCGATGTTGTTGCGAAGCTGGCGGATATTGCCCGGCCAGTCGTGGGCCTGCAGGACCGCCATGGC
>JAEZHO010000340.1 GCA_023416545.1 Pseudomonadota bacterium | reverse complement strand
AATCGGGTGCCCCGCCGCCCTGTGCGGCCGTCATCTGCAGCTTGTAGACGCGTTCGCGAACGAGCGGCCGGGTGACGTCCTGTTCCATCTTGACGAGAAACCACTCCGTCAGCCGGCGGATCTCCGCTCGCTGGAAGGGATCTTCCGCAAAAAGCCTCCGCTCCCGCTTCAGCACGCCATGGGTTTCATCCAGGAATTCCATTAGCACCGCGGGGCCGCAGAGCGCACGCATGCTGTCGTCGACATAGACGGGAAGCGTGCCCGCGGGATTGAGGGCGAGGAATTCCCGCCGCTTCTCCCAGGGCTGTTCTTCGACGAGTTCCGCTGGAAAGCCATATTCCGACAGGATAAGCCGGACGAAGCGGGAGCTCGAAGACATGGGATGATGGAAGAGCGTGGGCATGGATACGTGAGCTTTACAATTTTTGTGTAGGAGGGGCGGGCTGCTTCGCGTGGCGCCGCAATAGCCCAGCTATATGGTTTTGGTAAGGGGCAAGGCAAGCAAACAGCCGGTTGCGGTTCGCAACATCATGCCGGCTGACCATCGAACAAAGGGTGAAAAATGCCGGATCAATCAATAGTCAGCGCTCTCGTCCTGGGGGTTATCGAGGGTCTGACGGAGTTCATACCCGTGTCTTCGACTGCGCATGTGCTTCTCGCCAGTCATTTCCTCGGGTTCAAATCGCCCGGCAACACCTTCGCGGTCCTGATCCAGCTGGGTGCAATCCTGGCGATCCTGCTCGTCTATTTCCGAAAGCTCCTGGAGATCGCCCTGGCCCTGCCGACGTCGGCAAGGGCGAGACGCTTCGTGCTGACGGTCCTGCTCGCCTTCCTGCCGGCGGCGGTCATCGGGTCCCTGGCACACGGGTTCATCAAGACGATCCTCTTCGAGACGCCGGTGCTGATCTGCATCGTGCTCATTCTCGGCGGCTTCGTGCTGCTCGCGGTCGATCGCATGGCGATCCGGCCGAAATACACGGATATCATGGACTATCCGCCGTCGCTTGCCTTCAAGATCGGGCTGTTCCAGTGCCTTGCCATGATACCCGGGACGTCGCGTTCGGGCGCCACTATCGTCGGTTCGTTGCTGATGGGAACCGACAAGCGGTCGGCCGCCGAATTTTCCTTCTTCCTGGCCATGCCGACCATGCTCGGCGCCTTCGCGCTCGACCTCTACAAGAACCGGGACATCATTCGCGCAGAGGACGGGGTCGTCATCGCGGTGGGCTTCGTTTCCGCATTCTTCATGGCCCTGATCGTCGTCCGCTCGCTCCTTGATTTCGTTTCCAGCCGGGGCTACGCCCCCTTCGCCTGGTGGCGGATCGCCGTGGGAACCGCAGGCCTGATCGGCTTGCTGCTGGTCGGCTGATCAGCGGCGGTCCGTGTGGTGGTAGGCGACGAAGTCGTAGCCCGCCATCAGGAGCGTGATCGCGAACAGGATGCCGAGGTCGAGGCGCGGCACCCGCCAGAGGAAGATGAAGAGGAATGCGCATAGGGTGAGAAAGGCAAGCGTGGCCAGGATCCGGTGCATTTCCTTATGTCCTTTCCAGTATCGAACGTCAGATGCCGCCGCGGTTGATCCGCGACGGCCGGCGTGAGCGTCAGCGCCCGTAGACCCGGTCCGGCAGGTAGAAGACCAGTTGCGGGAAGAGGTAGACGAGCACCATGCTGACGATCACCAGCCCCATGAAGGGCAGCATCCCCCAGAAGATCTGCGTCAGCTGCACGTAAGGTGGCGCGATGCCCTTCAGGTAATAGGCCGACATCGCCATGGGCGGTGACAGGAAGGCCGTCTGCAGGTTGAGCGCGACCAGGATGCCGAAGAACAGGGGATCGATCCCGAACATCGGCAGGAGCGGCAGGAAGATGGGCACGAAGATCACGATGATCTCCGACCACTCCAGCGGCCAGCCCAGGATGAAGATGATCAGCTGCGCCAGCAGCAGGAACTGCAGCGGCGTCAGGTCGAGCCCCTGCACAAAGTTCGAAATCACCTGCTCGCCGCCCAGATAGGCGAAGACCGAGGCGAAGGTGTAGGAGCCGACGAACAGCCAGCATACCATGGCCGAGGTGCGGATCGTCAGGTAGACGCTCTGCCGGATACGGTCCCACGTGAGCGCCCGGTAGGCTACCGCAAGCACTAGTCCGCCGAGTGCGCCGATCGATGCCGCTTCGGAAGGGGTCGCCAATCCGAACAGGATCGACCCCAGCACCGCCAGGATCAGGAACGCGAGCGGGAAGAAGGACGTCAGCAGCATGACGAAGAGCTTGAGGAAGGGCACGTCCGGCACCTCGTCCTTCGTCGGCTTAGGCGCCACGCTCGGCTGAAGGATCGAACGGATCACCACATAGGCGAGATACAGGCCTAGCAGCAGGAAGCCCGGGATCAGCGCGCCGGCATAGAGACGCACGATCGAGACGCCGGAGGTTGCCGCATAGACGATCAGCATGATCGACGGCGGGATCAGAATGCCGAGCGTTCCGCCGGCGCAGATGATGCCGGCCGCGAACGAGTGGTTGTACCGGACCTTCAGCATGGCCGGGAAGGCGAGCAGGCCCATCAGCGTGACCACGGCGCCGACGATGCCGGTCGCGGTGGCGAACAGGCCGCAGGTGATGAGAGCCGCAACCCCCATGGAGCCCGGAAGGTTCTTCGAGGCGACGTTGAGGGTGCTGAACAGCCGGTCGACGATGTTGGCCCGCTCGACGATATACCCCATGAACAGGAAGAGCGGGATAGCCGTCAGGACATCGTTGGCCATGACCGAATAGGTCTGGTTGACGAAGAGGTCGAAGATCCGGTTGTTGAAGAAACCCTCGATCCAGAGGCTGGTGCTTTCCCACCAGCCCGCGCTCTCGTCGAGACGGTTGAAGGCCCGCCACATGCGGCCGGGCTCGTAATAGGCGTAGTAGCCGAAGCCGATCCCCATCGCCATGAGCGTGAATGCGATCGGGAACCCCAGGAAGATGATGAATATGAACAGGCCAAGCATGGTCATGGCCACTTGCGGATCAGTCATTCTTTCCCCCGGCCAGTTCAGCCTGCTTTTCGCGGATCAGGATCGCTTCGGTTTCCTCGACATCCACTTCCGCTTCGAACCAGTAGCCGTCGCGGATGCAGAGGATGCAGCGAAGCACCTGTGCGATCCCCTGGATGAACAGGAGGATGCCTGCGGCAACCATGACGCTCTTGAACTGATAGATCGGGATGCCGGCGGGGCTGTTGATGCTGACCTCGCCGTAGCTCCAGGATCGGGCCGAGTATTTCCAGCCGGTGAAGATGAGCGCGGTGACGCCCGGGAAGAAGAAGATCAGATAAAGCACCAGGTCGAGAATGGCCTGTGTCCGGGGCTTCCATAGCCGGTACAGGAAATCGCCGCGGACATGCCCCCCGAGCGACAATGTGTAAGCCCCGCCCATCATGAACAGCGTGCCGTACATGATGAAGGAAAGGTCGAGCGCCCAGGGTGTCGGCCGGTTGAGGAGGTAGCGGACGAAGACCTCGTAGCTCGTGGCGAAGGTCATCAGGATAATCAGCCAGGCGAATGCCTTGCCGAACCAGGCCGACGTCGCGTCGGCGAAACGAATGAATGCCACCATAGGGGACGTCTTTCCGTGTCGGGTAAAAAGGCGGCAGGGGCAAGCCCCTGCCGTTTCAATGCCGCCGGCCGGACGCCGTCAGAGCTTCAGCTTGTTTGGGAAGTGATGGTTGTACGCCAGGGTATAGTCCGGCGAGGCCATCAGTTCAAAATAGGTCACCCGCTCCACCCAGGCGCGCTGGCTGTCCAGGACCTTCTTCATGAAGGCGTCCTTCTCGAGCTCTACGATGAGGTCGTCCCATGCCTTGATCTGCGCGTCGAGGATTTCCGGAGGCGTGCGATGCACGTTGACGCCGGCCTCGTTCTGCAACTTCAGGAGGTCGGCCGAGTAGTTGTCCATTGCCGACGCGGTATTGGCCGTCGACGCGGCCTCGACCGCATACTTCACGATCGCCTGAAGGTCGGGCTCGAGGTCCTCGTAGAAGTCCCGGTTGAAGATGAACTCGAAGCACTCCGACGCCTGGTGATAGGAAGACAGATAGTAGTGCTTGGCCACGTCCTGGGCGCCGAAGCGGATGTCCGACGAGGGGTTGTTGAACTCGAAGGCGTCGATGACGCCCCGCTCCATCGCGGGGACGATTTCTCCGCCCGGCAACTGCGCGACCGACATGCCCATCGCCTGCATCAGGTCGGCAGCGAGACCGACAGTGCGGTACTTGAAGCCGTTGATGTCGGCGACCGTGTTGACCTCGCCCTTGAACCATCCGAACGGCTGGGCAAACATCGGGAAGCCCATGAACCCGACGACGTCGAGCCCGAGGATATCCTGCTGGAGCTCGCGGTAGAACTCCGCGCCGCCCCCGGAATAGAACCATGAAAGCATCGTCGTGGCCGAACCGCCGAAGACGGGTCCGGTGCCGAAAAGGGAGGCAGCCTTGTGCTTGCCGTACCAGTATGCCGGGACCGAATGGGCGGCATCGATGACGCCGTCATGGCACGCATCCAGCACCTGGAATGCGCCGACCACCGACCCGGCAGGCAGGAGATCCACCGTCAGCCGTCCTCCCGACATCTCCTTGACGCGATCGGTATACTGCCGCGCGAAGTCCATCCAGATGTCCGAAGCAGGCCAGGAGGTCTGCATCTTCATGACCAGCGGTGACTGAGCAAGCACGGCGGGCGCTGCGAGCGTACCTGCGGCGGCACCGCCGGCGGTTGCGCCGATTTTCAGAAACGAACGGCGCGTGTGCGCCTTCTTCTCAGGCGTGTCCATTGATTTCTCCTCCCAATCGGGCGGGCCATTGCCCTTCTCCCGAAATCAGTATTGAGGAAAAGAAAGCGGACATCAATACAGTAATATTCCTACCCCGTTGCTGCGATTCAACGTGGAGAATTAGTGTATTGCGGGGAGAATTTGCTTACCGGGCAGAGGTGCCCGGTATGGCTCCGGTTGCGCAGGGGTCCACCCCATAGGCGGGGGCGCACTTGCTGCTGCCTGTCGCGCCCGTCTGCGGGGCGATGAAGGAGCCGACGAGGATCGTCAGTGCCGCACACGCAAAAAACAGTGCGATGGGCTTGCCCATGGAGGAATGCCTTTCAGAGAAGGTGATTGAATGCGCGAGTTTCGCTGCAGCCGTGTATGACCCGGCCACGGGTTTTTCAATAGAGGATCTTGCTGAATGCCCCGTTAATGCTCAACGCTCCAGCCGGGTGGGGCGTTTGCGCCACAGGGGCGAGAAGCCGGCACCGAGGTGCCGGCATATCGGTTCAGGCCGCTTTGCCGCTGTTGGTGAACTGGCCCTGCGGACGATACTGGACGAGGTAGGAGGGGATGACGGATTCCAGCAGCGTCGGGCGGATCCCCATGCCCTCCAGCGTGCGTCCCTCGCGAATTGCCTCTTCCGAAACCACGTTGTCCCGCTTCAGAAGCGTGACCTGGTCGCTGGTGATCGGCGGTTTGATGAAGGGGATGAGCGACGCAATGCTGCCGATCAGCGAGGCGATGGCGAACGGCAGCGAGACAAGCGGACGCTTGCGGGCCGTCTCCCGCAGCACGATCTCCATGCATTGGCGGAAGCTCAGCACTTCCGGGCCGCCCAGTTCGTAGATACGACCGCCCGCAATGGCACCATCGACCGCAAGCGCGGCCGCCTGGGCGACATCCTCGACATAGACCGGCTGGAACTTCGTCTTGCCGCCGCCGATCAGGGGAAGCGCCGGGAACATCTTCGCCATGCCGGCGAACTTGTTGAAGAAGCTGTCTTCCGGTCCGAAGATGATGGACGGACGCAGGATCACCGCGTCGGGAACGGTATTCAGTATGGCAGCCTCGGCGCGGCCCTTGCTCTGAGCATAGACCGATCCGGCATCCTTGTCGGCGCCGATCGCGGAGATATGCACCAGCTTGGCGCCGGCGGCGCGCGCCGCCTCGGCCACGGCCCGTCCGCCGAAGTCCTGTACCGCGTTGAAGGAGTTACGTCCGCTTTCAAAGAGGATGCCGACGCAGTTGACCACGAAGGAAGCGCCTTCGACAGCACGGTCCACCGAATAGCGATACCTGAGGTTTGCCTGCACCAGCGCGATCTGCCCGACATAGCCGTAGGGCAGGAGGAAGCCCGCGAGGTCCGGGCGCCGGACGGCGACGCGGACACGGTAGCCCCGCTTCGCTAGGCTGCGCACCACGTGTCGTCCGACGAAGCCTGAGCCTCCGAATACTGTGACGAGGGGCGGCAGGTTGGGCACGGACATGTGTGGCTCCGGGAGCTGTGATGGTCAGGTTGCAAGCGGTCTCTTAGACCAAATGTTCTTGGACGGGAAGCGGAAGAAATACTGCAACTGACAAGTGTCAGATGCTTTCGACGACGACCATTTCGGCGTCGGCGCACTCCTGCCTGATCTTCGCGGCGGCCTGGTACTCCGGAGAATTGTAGCAATCCACCGCCGACTGCATGGAGGGAAACTCGATGATGACGTTGCGGCCGCGCGCCTTGCCCTCAAGTTCGGTGAACGGGCCCCCGCGCGCAAGGAAGGTGGCGCCGAACCTCTCGAAGGCGGGCTTGGCAGTGCTGACATAGTCCTTGTAGCGCTCCGCGTCGCGGACATCGACGCGGGCAATCCAGTAGGCCTTGGACATGCTTGTTCCTCCTTGCCGTTCGTATCTAGAGCGCCGCCGTCATCTCGGCGAGGATGGCCCGCGCGGCTGCGCCCGGATCGCTTGCCTTGACGATGGGGCGACCGACCACAAGGTGGCTCGAGCCGGCGCGCAACGCGTCCGCCGGGGTCATTATCCGCTTCTGGTCACCCGCATCGCCGCCGGTCGGGCGTATGCCGGGGGTCACCACGGCCATGCTGGGGCCGACCGCCTGCCGCACGGCGGCGGCTTCTTCGGCCGAGCAGACGATTCCGCCCATGCCCGCATCCCGCGCCTGACCGGCGCGGCGAAGCACGAGGCTCGCGGTATCACAATCGTAGCCGGCTTCACGCAGGTCCGCATCGTCCATGGAAGTGAGCACGGTAACGCCGAGGAGCGTGAGGTCGCTGCCCTTTGCGGCCTCGACCGCGGCCCGCATCGCCTTCGGGTAGGCATGCAGCGTCAGCATGGAAACGCCCATCCTGGCGATGTTCTCGACGGCCTTCGCGACGGTGTTGTCGATGTCGAGAAGCTTCATGTCGAGAAAGACCTTCTTGCCGTCGGCGATCAGGTCGCGGGCGAAATTCAGTCCTCCCGCGAAGGTGAGCTGGTAGCCGATCTTGTAGAAGATGATGTCCTCGCCGAGAGTGGAGACGATGGTCCGCGCCTCCTCGACGCTCGGTATGTCAAGGCCGACGATCAGTCTATCTCGCGCATCCATCCCCATATCCCTTCCATTCTTCCATAGGTGTCCAGTCGCATGACAGGCGACGGTCCGCAAGGGAGAAGGCGAAGAGATTGCCGCCACCGGCAGGCTGGTCGAAATCGCGGGAGATCCACGCGTTCGCTAGGTGGCACTTGAGCAGGGTCCCGACCCCTCCGTGCCCGACGAACGCTATCGGGACCGCAGGATCGTGATCGGCGAGGATGCGATCGACGGCATTCACGATCCGCGCCTGCGCATCGATGGCGCGCTCCCAACCCCGGAAGCTTTCCTCCGGATGGGCGAAGAACCAGTCGGCGGCCTCTTCGAACTCGGCCGGAGGCGGGAAGCCTGTGGCGCTTCGATCGTTCTCCTTCAGGCCGGCGACGACCTCCACCGGTGCCCCGGAAAAACTTGCCAGTATCTCGGCGGTCTCCACGGCCTTGCGCTCGTCGCTGGAAACGACGCGTTGCAGGGTCGCGGCCCATGGGCTCTGCGCGGCCCTTGTCGCGCGCGCCCTGCCGATGTCCGAAAGGCCCCATTGCGGCACGGCGACCAGCGGGTCGATGTTCACCTGGGGATGGGTGATGTAAACGCCGAACATGGCGTTCTAGCCCCGGCTGTAGACCCAGAGCTGCGCCGGCGGGATATTGCGGACCACGAAGTCGAGGTGCCGGATATGGAAGCGATCCGGGCGCGCGTCGATCGGCGACACCGGGCTGTAGGTGATCTGGACGACGGGCCGGCCGGGAGGCATGCGGTCGAGCAGGTCCTCCAGGAGCGCGATCCGTTTCTCCATCGGGAAGCTCAGCATCGGGATGGCGGAAACCACCGCGTCGAACTTGCGGTCGCGCCAGTCTGCCAGCGTCGTCTCGAGATCGAAGGCGTCGCCGTTGATGAAGTTGACCCCCGGGATCGTCTTCTTGAGGTGCCGGTAGAAATCGGTCGAATACTCGATCGAGACGATGTTTTCCGGCGCGACGCCGCGACCGAGGATCGCCTTGGTGATGATGCCCGTGCCGGGCCCGAGTTCGAGGACCGGCAGGCCCGAGGCCGGGCTGATGACACTCGCCATGCGACGCGCGGTAACCGCTGAGGTTGGCAGGATGGCCCCGACGCTCTTGGGGCCGTCGATCCAGCCCTTGAAGAACCTAATTTCCTCGTCGAACTTCCGGCCGAGCCTTTCCTTCAGTCGCAATTCCATCAGTCTCTCCTCCCTGTTTGCTCAGGACTTATGTGGGGTCAATGGCGCAAAAACAAGGCAAAATGTCGCATTCAGAAAATGTCATGAAAAAAGCGGCTGGTTTCCCGGCCGCTTGATTTTGTCAGACGCGCATCGGCATCAGGACATAGAGTGCGTCATCGCCCGCCGTGTCCCTCACCAGCGTCGGCGAACCGGCGTCCGCGAGCATGAAGATCGCATCCTCGCCGGAAAGCTGGGCGGTGATATCCAGCAGGTACTTCGCGTTGAAGCCGATCTCCAGCGGATCGTTTTCGTAGCCCACGGCGACCTCCTCGGTCGCGCTGCCGGAATCCGGGTTGTTCACGGTAAGGGTCAGCTGGCCCTCGACCAGTGCAAGCTTCACGGCGCGCCCGCGCTCGGAAGAAATCGTCGAGACGCGGTCGACGGCGCGGGTGAAGCTCTGGCAGTCGACGCGCATCTCCTTGTCGTTATTGGTCGGGATGACGCGCTGGTAATCGGGGAATGTCCCGTCAATCAGCTTGGACGTCATGATGATCGAGCCGATCGTAAGGCGGATTTTAGCGTCGGATACCTCGACGGTGACCATCAGCTCGGGATTGTCGACCAGCTTCTGGAGTTCGCCCACGGTCTTGCGGGGAATGATGATCCCCGGCATCCCTTCCGATCCCGAGGGAGCCTCGACATCGGCGCGCGCGAGGCGATGGCCGTCGGTTGCGACCGCACGCAGCTTGAGGTCGCCGCCCGCCTCGATCGTATGGAAGAAGATGCCGTTCAGGTAGTAGCGCGTCTCCTCGGTGGAGATGGCGAACTGGGTGCGGTCGATCAGCATCTTCAGATCGGTCGCCTTCAGCTTGAACGTGTGGCTGAACGTGCCGGCCGTGAGGTCGGGGAAGTCCGCTTCCGGGAGGCACTGCAGCGAGAACTTGGATCGTCCCGACTGGACCGTCATGGATCCGCCGTCCGGATTGGTGGCCAGCCGGACTTCCGATCCTTCCGGCAGCTTGCGGACGATTTCGTAGAGGAGATGGGCGGGTACCGTCGTCGCGCCGGGCTGTTCAACCATCGCCGCGACGGCTTCCGTGATCTCCAGGTCGAGGTCGGTCGCCTTGAGTTCCAGGTCAGCGCCGGATGCGCGCAGGAGGACGTTCGACAGGATCGGGATCGTGTTGCGACGCTCCACGACACGATGGACGTGGTTCAGCGACTTCAGGAGATTGGACCGCTCAAGAGTAATACGCATGGACGCTACCGCTTCTGACCGGGACGCCGGCAGGGAAGGGCGTCCGCATGGTTGCCGGCCGCGAGGCCGGAAGATGTGGACGCGCAAAATGGCAGAACATTCCCATAGAAAGCAAGAGCCGGAAGGCCCGCCATCGGTTTGAATGGAAACTTGTTGCCACGATTCACAGGGAAAAACCTCGCCGCGTTCCGCTTGCCCACGTAGCGCGCCTTGCCCATAAGAGGGAGTGAACATGCCAATTCAGCCGGATACTCTCGTGAGCGACGAAAAAAAGACAGCGGGCCGCACCTACAGGGTCGGCAACACGGCGATCCCGGCACGCCCCCTGGAGCCCGGCCTTTACCTGGTCGCCACCCCGATCGGAAACCTTGGCGACGTCACGCTGCGTGCGCTCGAAACGCTGGCGGGGGCGGACGTGCTCGCCTGCGAGGATACCCGCGTGACCCGCGTGCTCCTCGACCGCTACGGGATCGTCAACCGCCCCTTCGCCTATCACGAACACAACGCCGCCGAGGCGGGGCCAAAGCTGATTTCCGCCCTCGACAGCGGGCAGTCGGTGGCGCTGGTCTCGGATGCCGGTACGCCCCTCGTTTCCGATCCGGGCTACCGGCTTGGACGGATGGCGATCGAGGCCGGGCATCGCGTGATACCGGTCCCCGGCGCCTCCGCGCCGCTTGCGGCGCTCGTCGGGTCGGGGCTGCCCTCCGACAGCTTCCTGTTTGCGGGATTCCTGCCCGTCAAGGACAAGGGCAAGCGGGATCGGCTGGCGGAACTGTCGCGCGTGCCGGCGACGCTGATTTTCTTCGAATCGCCCCATCGCGTCGGGGCAAGCCTTGCCGCCGCCGCCGATGTCCTGGGGAAGCGTCGCGAAGCCGTCGTCTGCCGCGAGTTGACGAAGGCCTTCGAGGAGTTTCGGCGCGGAACGCTGGAGGAACTGGCGGACCACTATGCCGATCGTCCGGTCAAGGGCGAGATCGTGCTCCTCATCGCGCCGCCCGAGATCGACGATGTACCGGGTGCGATCGAAGTCGACGTGCTTCTTAAGGAACTGTCGGCCTCCATGCCGACCTCGAAGGCTGCGGCGGAAGGCGCGCGGCTGACCGGCCTTTCCAAGAAGGACCTCTACCAACGACTTCTCGCTCTCAAGGGGGAGGCGGGTGACGATTGACCCTCTCCATCGGCGACGGCGGGCCGTTCTGCGCGGACACCTCGCGGAATATCTTGCCGCCGGGCTGCTGCTCCTGAAGGGGTACCGGATCCTGGCGATCCGTTACCGGACGCGGGCCGGGGAAATAGACCTCATCGGCCGGAAGGGTGATCTCGCGATCTTCGTCGAGGTCAAGGCGAGGGTGGGCGAGCGGGAGGCGATCGATGCCGTCAGCGCAACCGCCCAGCGACGCATCCGCGCCGCAAGCGACATCTGGCTTTCACGGCGAGCGGATGCCGCCCGGCTATCGCAACGCTATGATGTGGTGGCGGTTCTTCCCGGTCGCGTGCCGCGGCATTTCCCGGACGCCTTCTGAACTTGGCACCAGCCGCTAGGCGGCGTCGTGGATTGTAATGATCCCGACATATTACTGTTACGTCAGCGTCATGCTGCGACCCTATTGCGGTCCCGTTCCGACAACGGAGTAAGGGATCACAACAATGTTCAAGACGCTCTCATTCGCCACGCTCGCGGCAGCCATGTCCACTTCCTCAGCGCTCGCCGCGACCGAGATCAGCTGGTGGCACGCAATGGATGCCCAGCTCGGCCAGAAGCTGGAAGCCATCGCCGAGGCCTTCAACAAGAGCCAGAGCGAATACAGGATCGTGCCGACCTACAAGGGCACCTACGCCGAAACGCTGACGGGCGCGATCGCAGCCTTCCGCGCCAAGGAACAGCCGGCCATCGTCCAGGTCTTCGAAGTCGGCACCGGCACGATGATGGCGGCTAAGGGCGCCGTGAAGCCGGTCTACCAACTCATGCAGGAAGCCGGCGAGCCCTGGGAACCCTCGGCATTCCTCGCGCCGGTAACGGGCTACTATTCGGATACCGAAGGCAACATCCTGTCGCTGCCGTTCAATTCGTCGACGCCCATCATGTACTTCAACAAGGACGTCTTCGAGAAGGCGGGCCTCGACCGTAACGCGGCACCCAAGACCTGGGCCGAAGTGGAGGAATTCTCCAAGAAGATCGTCGAGTCCGGTGCTGCCAAGTGCGGTTTCACCACCGGCTGGGTGTCCTGGGTTCAGCTGGAGAATGTCTCCGCCATCCACGACCGGCCCTACGGCACGCTCGAAAACGGTTTCGGCGGCCTGGAAACCGAATTCACCTTCAATGGCGACGTCCAGGTCAAGCACTGGAGCAATCTCAAGAAGTGGGCGGATGCCGGTCTCTTCCAGTACGGCGGCCCGGCCGGCGGTGCCGATGCGCCCGCCAAGTTCTACTCGGGTGAATGCGCCATCTACATGAACTCCTCCGCCTCGCGCGCCGGCGTCGTTGCGAACTCCAAGGAATTCGAAGTCGGCTTCGCGCCGCTTCCCTATTACGAGGACGTCATCGCCGAACCGAAGAACTCCATCATCGGCGGCGCCACCCTCTGGGCTCTCGCCGGTCATAGCGACGACGTCTACAAGGGCATCGCCAAGTTCTTCACCTATCTCTCGCAGCCGGAAGTCCAGGCCGACTGGCATCAGGCGACCGGCTACCTGCCGATCACCAACGCCGCCTTCGATCTCGGCCAGGAACAGGGATATTACGAACAGAACCCCGGTTCCGATGTCGCGATCAAGCAGATCACCCGCGGCACGCCAACGCCCAATTCCAAGGGCATCCGCTTCGGCAACCTCACCCAGGTCCGTAATGTCGTGGACGAGCAGTTCGAAGCGCTTCTCGCGGGCCAGAAGGATGCGCAGCAGGCGCTCGATGACGCCGTCGCCGGCGGCAACCAGATCCTGCGCGACTTCGAAGCCGCCAACAAGTGAGACCTTGAGGGGCCGGCCTGCCCGGCCTCTCCACCTTTCCAGGCACCCGCCGGCACGGCGGGGCTTGCCGCGTAGGCAGAAAATACATGCAAACCAAACGCGTCATCTTTTCCAACAAGCTGCTGCCGTATCTGTTGCTCGCGCCTCAGCTCGTCATCACGCTTGTCTTCTTCATCTGGCCGGCACTCCAGGCTGGCAGGTCCTCGTTCGAGCGAGAAGACCCTTTCGGCTTCCGCACGACATTCGTCTGGTTCGAGAACTACCGGCGCATTTTCGCCGACCCGAGCTATCTCAATTCCCTCGCCAATACGGCCGTCTTCGCCGTCTCGGTGACGCTCCTGTCGATGAGCCTGTCGCTGCTTCTCGCCGTCTGCGTGAACAGGGTCATGCGGTCCGGCAGGGTCTATACGACACTGCTCGTCTGGCCGTACGCGGTAGCCCCGGTTGTCGTGGGTATCCTGTGGTGGTTTCTCTTCAATCCGTCGATCGGCCTTCTCCCCTATATCCTCGATGGCCTCGGCGTGACCTGGAACCATCGGGTGAATGGCGAGCAGGCGATGATACTCATCATCGTCGCGGCGTCGTGGAAGCAGATCTCCTACAATTTCCTCTTCTTCCTCGCAGGCCTGCAATCAGTGCCCCGTTCTCTGATCGAGGCCGCCGCCATCGACGGTGCCGGACCATTCAAGCGTTTCTGGACGATAGTGTTTCCGCTGCTCTCCCCCACCACGTTCTTCCTGCTCATCATCAACATCAACTACGCGATGTTCGATACCTTCGGCATCATCGACGCGACGACGGCGGGTGGGCCGGCCCAGGCCACCAACACGCTCGTCTACAAGGTCTATACCGATGGCTTTGTCGGGCTGAACCTCGGCTCGTCCTCCGCCCAGTCGGTCATCCTGATGCTGATCGTCATCGTGCTGACCGTGGTGCAGTTCCGCTACGTCGAACGCCGCGTGCAGTACTGAGGTGCCCGGACATGGTTGAAAACAGACCCTTCCTCGATTTCCTGACCCATCTCGTCCTGATCG
>JAEZHO010000299.1 GCA_023416545.1 Pseudomonadota bacterium | reverse complement strand
ACCTCCTCGAAGTCGGCGGCCGGCAGAAGTGCCAGAAGCTTGTTCGATATGGCAGTCTGGAGAGGGATGTCCATGGCGCCTCCGATCGGGGGCAAGAGCGCGTTGGTCCCTCAGCCGTCTGCGCCCTGTTCGTCTGCAGACGATGGGACGGAGATAGGGGCGGAGGGTATCGCGGCAAGGCCGGCCAAGGCCCGCGGATCGCCCGCAAGCGGGGAAGCCTTGAGGTTGCAGTGCGTTACCGGGCGATAAAACGGTCTCCGCGCGGACTTCGGGGCGGATAATGGTGGGCTTGACGGCGCGCGATCCTTTTGTCCGCTAGCGTACAGGAAATAGCCCTGCTCTTTTCTGCTTATGGTTTCGACACAATCTTGTTCCAGCAGGCTGCGACCGAGAAACCAGAGGCGCGCATATGAAGACAAAGGCCGACGAGACCAGTTCCGTGTTTGCGGGGAAAGCCATCCTGATCGTCGAGGATGAATACCTGGTGGCGTCGATGATCATGGATGCCTTCGAGGACGCCGGCGCCGAGATCGTCGGGCCGGTGTCGGACATGGGCGTCGCCTTCGACATGCTGGACAATCCGGGCATCCGCGTGGATGCCGCGACGCTCGACATCAAGCTCGGCGGGGTGGATGTCTTTCCGCTGGCGGAGCGTCTCCGGGACGACAAGATCCCGTTCGTCTTCCTGACCGGCTACGAATGCCACTTCCTGCCGGAGCCCTTCCGCGGCAGCCCGTGTCTCAGCAAACCGTTCGGCCCGGAGGAAGTGCTGGACGTGCTCGCCCCGTTCATGGCCGCGAAGGCCCCCGCCTGAGGCCGGGGCCAAGGGGCCAAGGGGCTGGGGGCTGGGGGCTGAAGGTGTGGCTGAGGCTGAGGCGCCTCAGGCCTTGGTCGGCGTATAGCCTGCCTCGCGGATCGCTTCCTCGGCATCGGCGGCATTGCCCTCGACCGTGACGCGCCTTGCGGCGAGGTCGACGGTGACGGCGGCACCCGGCAGCGCTTCGCCGAGGGCGGCGCGGACGCTTTTCTCGCAGTGGCCGCAGGTCATGTCCGGAACGTTGAAAGTCGTGGTCATAGGATCATCTCCTTCCTGTTGTTTCCGGACCTTCTGCACCTTCCCACGATGGGAAGGTCAAGCGCTTTTCTTCGCGGGAGTGGAAGAAGGTGTCGCACCCGCCAGGTCGTCGAGGATCGGGCAGTTCGGCCGGTTGTCGCCACTGCAGCAATCCGACAGGTGCCGCAGCGTCTCGACCATGCCCTTCATCTCGGCGATGCGGCGCTCGAGGTCGGCGATGTGGACCTGCGCCACCTCCTTGACGGCCGCACTGGTGCGGTCCTTGTCCTGCCAGAGCTTCAGCAGCGTTTCCGTTTCCTCCAGCGAGAAGCCGAGGTTGCGGGCGCGCTTGATGAAGCGCAGCACATGCACCTCGTCCTCGCCGTAGACGCGGTAGTTGTTGCCGGTGCGGCCCATCGGCCGGATGAGGCCGATCTCCTCGTAGTAGCGGATCATCTTGGCCGAGACGCCCGAGGCATCCGATGCCTGCCCGATGTTCATGGCCTTGCTCCCTCACGAACCTTGACGGTGCGCAGCCGGAGCGCGTTCAGGACGACGAAGACGCTGGAGAAGGCCATGGCGCCGGCGGCGATCATCGGCGAAAGCTCGATGCCCCAGCCGGGATAGAGCACGCCCGCGGCGACCGGGATCAGCGCCACGTTGTAGCCGAAGGCCCAGAAGAGGTTCTCCTTGATGTTGCGGATCGTCGCGCGGCTGACGGCGATCGCATCCGCGACGCCCGAGAGCGCGCCGCCGGACAGGACGACGTCGGCGCTTTCGATCGCCACGTCCGTGCCGGTGCCGACGGCGATGCCGATATCGGCTGCCGCGAGCGCCGGCGCATCGTTGATGCCGTCGCCGACGAAGGCGATCTTGCGGCCGCCGGCGCGCAGTTCGTCGATGGCGGCGACCTTGCCGTCCGGCAGGACCTCGGCCACGACCCGGTCGATACCCGCCTGGCGGGCGACGGCTTCGGCCGTGCGGCGGTTGTCACCGGTCACCATTGCGACGGTGAGCCCCATGTCCTTCATTGCGGCGATCGCCGGCGCGCTGCCGGGCTTGATCGGATCGGCGACGGCGATGGCGGCCGCGACCTTGCCGTCGACCGCGGCATAGAGCGGCGTCTTGCCCTCGTCGCCCAGCCGGGCGGCGGCATCCGCGAAGGACGCGACGGAAAGGCCGAGCTTTTCCATGAAGCGATCGGCGCCGACGGCGACGCGATGGCCGGAAACCTCCGCCTCGATGCCGTAGCCGGCGGTCGCCTGGAAGCCGGTGGCTGCCGGGACGGAAAGCCCCTTTGCACCTGCGGCCCTGACGATCGCCTCGGCGATCGGGTGTTCCGAACGCGCCTCGACGGCGGCGACCAGCGCCAGGACCTCGTCATCGGCAAAGCCCTCGGCGGTGACGAGATCGGTCAGTTCGGGCTGGCCCTTGGTGATCGTGCCGGTCTTGTCGAAGACGACGATCTCGACCGAGCGCAGTTCCTGCAGCGCGTCGCCCTTGCGGAAGAGGACGCCGAGTTCGGCGGCGCGTCCGGAGCCGACCATGATGGAGGTCGGCACGGCAAGCCCCATGGCGCAGGGGCAGGCAATGATCAGCACGGCGACGGCCGCGACGACCGCGTGGCTGAGCGAGGGGCCGAAGACGAACCAGGCGACGAAGGTAAGGAGCGCGAGCCCGATCACCGCCGGAACGAACCAGGCGGTCACCTTGTCGACCAGGGTCTGGATCGGCAGCTTGGCGCCCTGCGCCTGCTCGACCATGCGGATGATCTGCGCCAGCATCGTGTCTCGCCCGACCTTTTCGGCCCGGAAGCGGAAGGAGCCGGTCCTGTTGATCGTGCCGCCGACGACGGTGGCGCCCGCTGTCTTCTCGACAGGCACGGGCTCGCCCGAGATCATCGATTCATCCACATGCGAGGCGCCGTCGATGACGGTCCCATCGACCGGGATGCGCTCGCCGGGGCGGATGACGACGATATCGCCGACGACGACGTCCTCGGTCGGGATGTCGATTGCGCTGCCATTGCGTTCGACGCGGGCGGTCTTGGCCTGCAGGCTGGCGAGCCTGGAGATCGCCTGGCTGGCGCGACCGCTGGCGCGGGCCTCCAGCATGCGGCCGAAGAGGATGAGGGTGACGATCACCGTCGCCGCCTCGTAATAGACGTAGCGGGCGTTTTCCGGCAGCAGGCCGGGCATGAAGGTGGCGACCAGCGAATAACCATAGGCCGCCAGCACGCCGAGGGCGACCAGCGAGTTCATCTCCGGCGCGCCATGGAAGAGCGCCGGCAGGCCGGTCCTGAGGAACCGGTATCCCGGCCAGAAGATGACGACGGTCGCCAGCGCGAAATAGAGATAATAGAGGTTCTGCGTGGAGATGACGCCCATCAGCCAGTGATGCAGGGGCGGATAGACATGGCTGCCCATCTCCAGCACGAAGAGCGGCAGCGTCAGGATTGCCGCGACCGCGAGGTCGCGCTTCAGCGTGCCGTCGGAATGCATGTGCATGTGGTCGTGGCCGCCATGCATGCCGCCGGCATGGTCGGCGCCCCGGTGGTCGCCGTGGGCGTGGTCCCCGTGGGCGTGGTCACCGTGGGCGTGGTCGCCGTGCGCGTGGTCACCGGGACCGTGGTCATGGGCGTCGTGACCGGACGGGGCGCCCGCGCCGGGCACGGAATAGCCGGCATCCCGAAGGGCCCGCTGCATGGCGCCGGCGGGAACCTCGTAGCCGATTTTCTTAATCGCGGCTTCCAGCGCCTCGGGCGAAAAGTCGTCGGTGGGTTCGACGGTCAGCTTCTTGGTGGCGAAGTTGACGGAACTCGACGCCACCCCCGGCACCCTGGCGGCCGCGGTCTCGACCCGGCGCACGCAGGAGGCACAGGTCATGCCTTCGACGGGGATAGTGATGGGTTCGGTATGGTGGCTTGGTCGGACGGTCTGGTTCATGGCGAAATCCTCTGTTCCGCATATAGGTGCACCTTCCCATCGTGGGAAGGTCAAGACCCCCGATTCATGGGGGTGGCCTTAGATGCCAGAACCAGCGGCGAGGCGTTTCGGCCCCATTCGAGGCGGGACAATCGATTAGGATGCCGCGAGAATGCGTACTGCGACGTCAGCGATGCGGCCGGCCGACGAACCGGTTGGGGCTCACGCCGTCTCGCCCACTTTCCACGGCCAGTCGACGACGTAGTCCTCGAAGTCCTCGACGGGCACCTCGGTCTCGCTGACGGTCTCGTGGCCGCGGGCGGAGATGCCGGCCTGGTGGACGGTTTCCGGGTCTCCGGAGACCAGCGGGTGCCACCAGTAGAGATCATGGCCCTCGCGGACCAGCCGGTAGCCGCAGGTCGGCGGCAGCCAGACGATCTCGTCGACAGCGGCGGGCGTCAGCTGGATGCATTCCGGCACGGTCGCCTGGCGGTTCTCGTAATCGGTGCACCGGCAGCTCGTGCCGTCCATCAGCCGACAGCGGACGGAGGTGAAGACGACCTCGCCGGTCTCCCAGTCCTCCAGCTTGTTCAGACAGCAAAGCCCGCAGCCGTCGCAAAGGCTTTCCCATTCGCGCTGGTCCATTTCCTCCAGTGATTTCGTCTTCCAGAAGGGCAGTTCGTTCATTCACTTATCCGTGCCGGGAACCGATTTGGCGGTCGCCGCTTTTGCATGTTGCGATTCTGTCATCGCATTTCAAATTTTCATCAGCTAATGCTGATCATACATGCCCGATGCTCTGGCCGCTCGTGATGGCGAGGTCAAGCACGCGGGCATGACCATCGGGGGATACACGGGTGCAGGACGATCGAAGAGAGAGCCACGAGCAGCCGCGCAAGAAGCGCCACCTGCTGCTGCGCATCGACTCCTGGATCGACTCCACCGTCTGGAACCTCGGCTTCCGGCTCGGCGAGATATGGGAAGAGATTACCATATTTTCGCGCAGGTTCCGCGTCCGCGGCTGGAAGAAGGGCGTCTTCGAGGTCGCCGGCGAGGCGATGACGCTCGGCACCGCCGGCGCGGTCGTGCTTCTGGCGCTTGCCATGCCGGCCTTCGAGGAAACCAAGGAAGATTGGCGCAATCGTGGCGACTTCGCCGTCACCTTCCTCGACCGCTACGGCAATACGATCGGCCATCGCGGCATCATACACGAGGATTCCGTGCCGATCGACGAGCTGCCGGACCACCTGATCAAGGCGGTGCTGGCGACCGAGGACCGGCGCTTCTTCGACCACTTCGGCATCGACTTCCTCGGCCTTGCACGCGCCATGAACGAGAACGCCAAGGCGGGCGGCGTGGTGCAGGGCGGCTCGACGCTGACCCAGCAGCTCGCCAAGAACCTGTTCCTCTCCAACGAGCGGTCGATCGAGCGCAAGATCAAGGAGGCCTTCCTGGCGCTCTGGCTCGAGGCGAACCTCTCCAAGAAGGAAATCCTCGCCTACTATCTCGACCGCGCCTACATGGGCGGCGGCACGTTCGGCGCGGCGGCCGCGGCGCAGTTCTACTTCGGCAAGAACATCACCGAGGTGAACCTCGCTGAAAGCGCCATGCTTGCCGGGCTCTTCAAGGCGCCGGCGAAATATGCGCCGCATGTCAACCTGCCGGCGGCGCGCGCCCGCGCCAACGAGGTGCTGACCAACCTCGTCCAGGGCGGGATGATGAGCGAGGGCCAGGTGATCGGCGCAAGGCGCAATCCCGCCACCGTCATCGACCGCGCCGAGGTGAAGGCGCCGGACTATTTCCTCGACTGGGGCTTCGACGAGGTCCAGCGGCTGGCCAAGGCCGGCAAGATCAAGGAACGCTCGGTCATCGTCCGCACGACGCTGGACATGGGCCTGCAGCAGGCCGCAGAAGCCGCGGTGGAATCGAGCCTTCGCGAATATGGCGACAGCTACCGCTCCAAGCAGGGGGCGCTGGTGCTGATCGAGAACGGCGGCGCGGTGCGGGCCATGGTCGGCGGACGCGACTACGGCGAGAGCCAGTTCAACCGCGCGACCCGGGCGCTGCGGCAGCCGGGCTCCTCCTTCAAGCTCTATACCTATGCGGCGGCGATGGAGAAGGGTTTTACGCCTGAATCCGTCGTCTCCGACGCGCCGGTCACCTGGCGCGGCTGGTCGCCCCAGAACTACGGCCGCTCCTACAAGGGCAAGGTCACGCTGATGACGGCGATGTCGCAGTCCTACAATACGGTGCCGGTGCGGCTTGCCAAGGACGAGCTCGGCACCGAGCGGATCGCCCAGCTTGCCAAGGACATGGGCATCGAGACGCCGCTCAGGACCGACAAGACCATTCCGCTCGGCACGTCGGAAGTGACGGTGCTCGACCAGGCGACGGCCTATGCGGTGATGCCGGCGGGCGGGCTGCAATCGCGCCGCCACGGGATCGCCCAGGCGATGGGCTACGGCGGCGAGGTGCTCTACGACTTCCGCCGCGACGAGCCGGAGCCGCGCCGCGTGCTCTCCGAGCAGGCGACGTCGTCGATGAACCGCATCCTCACCAACATCCCCTATAACGGCACGGCCCGGCGGGCGGCGGTCGACGGGGTCCTGACGGGCGGCAAGACCGGCACCTCGCAGAGCTATCGCGACGCCTGGTTCGTCGGCTTCACCGGCAATTATACGGCCGCCGTCTGGTTCGGGAACGACGACTATTCGCCGATGAACAACATGACCGGCGGCTCGCTTCCGGCGATGACCTTCAAGAAGCTGATGGACTATGCCCACCAGGGGATAGAGCTGAAGCCGATCCCCGGCATCGAGAACCCCTTCCCCGCCACCGACAAGAAGAAGGAAGAGGTCGTGGCCGACAAGGCGACGGACGAGGAGGCGCTTCCGCCGCTGGTGCGGCCGCGCTCCATGTCGGCAGAATCCACCCGGGTCCTCAGGCGGATCGCCGACCAGCTGAAGACGGCGGCGCCGCTCCTGCCGACAACCGCCAAGGCCGCCGACCTGACGGTGACCGGCGCGGTGGGCGTCACGCCCGCGGCCGCGCCGGCACGTTAGCCGGGGCGTTCCTTTCGCGGGGAATCAGTGGTAACCCTCGACCGCAATCCTTGAGGACAGCCTTTCCGTGTTTCGTGTGCCATTCCTTGTCGCCATCGCGCTTGCCATCGCCTTCGGAGGCGGCATCTGGTCGACGCTTCGGGCCCTGGAGGCGACGGCGGGCTTCGGCGCGATCCGCCTCGGCGCATGGGAAGCCTTCCCGAACGCCCAGACGGCGGCGGCGGACCCTTACGCCAAATCCCACCGGGCAAGCGCCGGCGCGCTTCTCTATGCAACCGCCGAGGGGCTGCAGTTCACCGCGACCGTGGACGACAGCGGCGCGGCGCTGAGGGGCGAGTGCTCCTACCGCATTTCCGGCCATACACCGCCGACAAGGCTCTGGACGCTGCACAGCGCGCGGACGGAGGCGGTGCGCAAGGCCGAGGGCGAAGGGCTTCCGGTGGCGCTCAACTCGCGCTCCATCCTGCGCCACCCGGACGGTTCCTTCGACATCGAGGTTTCCTCGGGGGCAAAGCCCGGCAACTGGCTGGCGGTCAGCGGAAGCGGGCGGCTGCGGCTGCAACTGACACTTCTCGATACCCCGGCGGCCGGCAGTTCCGGCCTGATCGACCTCTCCATGCCGTCGATCCAGCAGACCGGATGCCGCAATGGCTAGGCTTATCCTCGCGATCGTCACGGGCCTTGTCGGCGCCGCACTCCTGCATTTCATCATCATCCTCTCGCTCCCCTATTTCAGCGAGAAGGATGCCTATACGCGGGTTCTGGCCGAGGGGCTGCGGCACGGCTTCCACCGGCTTCCCGACATACGCGACCGCGCCGGGCTGGTGCAGGACGATCCGTTCGTGGAACTGTCGGTCTGCGCCTACGACATCTCGCAGGGGCCGATCCGGATCTATGCGCGGGGCGAGGTGCCGTTCTGGTCGCTCGGCATCTACGACGCCGCCTCAAACGAGGTGTTCAGCATCAACGACCGGACCTCCTCGGGAGGCGTCCTCGACGTGGTGCTCGCGACCCCGGTGCAGCTGACGCTGTTGCGCAAGGCGCTGCCGGAGGCGATCAGCGAGGCGATCCTGGTGGAAACGCAGCAGGCCGACGGATACATGGTGCTGCGGACGATGGTGCCGCAGAAGAGCTTCGAGGCGGCCGCGACCGCATTCCTGTCCCAGGCCGTCTGCGCGCCGTTCGAATGGCGGCCGCGCCACCAGTTCTGACGGCAAACATGACGGCCTTCGCGCCGTTCAGCTCTGGCCGTGCTCGATGACGATCGGCGCCGTCCGCGCGGCGGGAGCCTGGTCCAGGCGCTCGTAGCGGATGCCGGTGAACAGCAGGAGCCGGCCCGAAGCCAGGTCATCCCGCTTGCCGATCAGGATCTCAGGACGCCTGGGCAGCCGGTCGCGCCAATTCTGCAATGTCACTATCTCTGCCATGCTCGTCTCCTCACAATTCGAGATGGATGAAAGGCGGTCCCGCTTCACCCTTCCCCGAAAGACACCGCTCCCTCCCCCGGGAACTGCGCCTTTCTGGCCGGTACGGTATCAGACCCAGCCCCGCTCAACCACGAGCCGCAGCAATTTTTGGCAGGTCCGCGAAAAGAATCATTTCCCGCCACCCGCTGCGAAACGGGTTCATTCAGCCGATTCTGGGTAAACCATAGGTTAACGGAACCGGCGCTCGGCGCATCGGGCCTCATGGGCGGTCTCGAAACACGGGGGGCGTGGCAAAAGGCGCACACCATCAATTTTGAGGGGAAACGTCTCGGCGCGGGACAGATTCACCTGCCATTAACCGTCCCGGGTTACCGTTCGGTTTACCATGACGGTCCGGGTCTGCCGGGAGCGAGGGCAAGTGCCCGCGTCCGGGCGTCGCCGGAGTTTCTGCCGCTACAGTGTATTGCGTAACGTGAGTGTGGCCGTGACGGACCAGTTTCGAGATCTTGAAAGGCCCTCCGCCATGCGCAGGAAGGATGTCGTGCTGATGGCCACGGTGACGAGCTTCGAGGCCCTGCCACATCCGTCGCGAAGCGAACTCAGGCAGTTCGCCGAACTGTTCGGCCCGCTTTTCAGCCAGTCCAGCCCGGAAGCACGCCGCCAGGCGGTCGCGGCACTGTCGCGCTGCCGCACCGTGCCGCCGACCGTCGTCTTCTTCATCGCCAGCCAGCCGATCGCGACATCCGCGCCCTTCCTCGCCTCCTCGCCCTGCCTCGACGACGAGACGCTGATCGCGATCGCGAGGACGCAAGGGGCCGCGCATGCGCGTGCGATCGTGCGCCGCGAGAACCTTTCGCCGCGGGTCATCGATGCGCTGGTGAGCCTGCGGCAGGACCAGCCGGCGACCACCCGCGCCAGCGAGAACGCCAAGGTGGAGGAGGCCCCCTCGCCTTCCGCCACGGCCGCCCATGAAGCCGAACGCCGCTGGCGCGAGGAGGAACTGCGCCAGCGCATCAAGGCGCTCGCAGCCCATGTCCACCGCATCCACGACGACCGCCTGGGGCTCAGGACCCTGAGCCCGGTCCAGGAGGCGCTCCTGGTCCGCTTTGCCCGCAGCCGCGACGGCGGCATGTTCGCAAGCGTGCTGGCCGACAGCCTGTCGAGCAGCCGCTGGCTTGCCGAACGCATCCTTCTCGACATTTCCGGCCAGCAACTGGCGACGACGCTCAAGGCGCTCGCCATGGAGCGGACAGACGCGGTGCGGGTGCTCGAGCGCTTCTATCCCCACCTTGCCGACCCGGCGAACGAGACATCGCGGGTCGAGCTTCTCTGGGACAGCCTGGACGCCGACGAATGCGGCCGCCGCGTCGAAGCCTGGCGTCGCGCCGATGGTTACGCCAACCGCGAGAGCGAGCTTGCCGGTCAACCGGGACAGGTCGCGCCGGAAGGCCGCCCGTTACCCCGCCCGCTGCGCTCGCGGACGGTGCTGCGCCAGGCATAAGCGACCGGGCAGGGTCGATGGCCTGAAAGATCAGCCCGGATCGACGACGTCGAGCAGGCCGTCGATATCGTCCACTTCCACTTCCACCACCCAGAGATCGCCATCGAAGCGCCGTTCGCGCTCCAGGAGTTCGGAGACGCGGGTGGGCTCCTGCCGGTCCAGGCGCTTCTCGAAACGGCGGTCGGAAGCGTCCTCGGCATCCTCGAAGACATTCTGCGGTGCCGGACCGTAAAGCGTTTCCGTGCCGTCGCGGAAGTGCTGGCGGATGAAGACGGCGCCTGCCTCCTCGGCCCCCTTGTGCTCAACGGCGGCAAACCCGCCGGCGGAAAAGACGCGCCGCATCAGGGCGGAAACGAAGATGTCGGAGCGGATACGCATGGGTTATCCCCGGGTAATGGCCGGGAGCGCGCTGGTGGTCCGCCGCCCGGCAGGTGTCAGAGCGCGCCGATCGATCTCAGCTTCTTCAGCACCAGTTCGTTCGGCTCGCCGGTCTCGGGAAGCCGGTAGTGCTTTTCGAAGCGACGGATGGCCGCCTTCGTCTGGCTGCCGGCAACGCCGTCGACGGCGATGTCGGTATAGGCGATGTTCGACAGGCCGCGCTGGATCTGGATCACGAGGTCGCCGGATGCGGGAATGGCGGTGGCCAGTTCGCCGGCGGCGGACGGACGGGCCGGCGCGGAGCGGGCGCCGCTGCGCCCCTCTTCGGCCGCGCGGATCGCCGCGGCGACCGGATCCTCGATCGTCGGGCTGACGTCTTCCCGCGGACGCATGGCCGGGACGGCGACGACGTTCCGCGAAGGCGAGCCTGCGGACACGGGCATCGCCACCGGCGCGGAAGGTGCCGGCGACGCGGGGGCGGCATCGAGCGGGGCACCCAGGGGTGCACCAAGAGCCGCGAGAAGTTCGGGCGTCGGCGGGCCGGTCTGCCGCAGGCCTTCGGCCTCCTCGAAGAACAGGATGGCGGCCGTCGTCTGAGGGCCGACCAGCCCGTCGTCGGTGCCCTGGTAGAGGCCGCGGCGGATGAGCTGGCGCTGCACCTCGGCGACGAGTTCGCGCGGCG
>JAEZHO010000296.1 GCA_023416545.1 Pseudomonadota bacterium | reverse complement strand
TCTCGACCAGCACCTCGCCCGCCCGCGGACCCTCCAGCTGAACGGTCATGATCTCAAGCGGCTTGCCGGCAGCAACGGCAACGGCGGCGCGAACGTCCATGGTAGTCACTCCTTCTGTCCCCGTCAGACCCGCTCGGGGGCCCTCTCGTCTGCCTGCGCGCCTCGCGGAGCAAAGCGCACTCCGATCAATCCGCGTCACTGCGTTATCGCATGATCCTTCTCGTCGAGCAGCGGCACGCCGTAGTCCATCAGCAAGCTGTTAATGTCGCGCTGATGCTCGCGGATGTACGTGTTCAGGGTGCGCTTCCACTCCTGGTCCGAAGGACGCACGCCCATGGTGATGCGATAGATCATGCGTTGCCCCGCCTTCTCCTTGATCAGCGGCACGACGGCGAGATCGGCATTGGCCCGCTTGACGTAATAGCCGGCCATCGGTCCCCAGATCACCGCGGCATCGATCACGCCGTTCAGCATGTCCCGGATCATCACCTCCGCCATGGACGGCGCGACCCGGGTATCGATCATCAGCGGGTAGACCTTGGCTTTGCGCATCAACCCGGTCGCTGCCATGTTGGCCGAGGGGGGCGTCCCCTCCACCACGCCGATGCGCTTTCCCGCCAGACGGGCATCCGTAAGGGTCTCCACGCCTGCCAGGTCTCCATCCTGCTTGTAAACGATCACGTAGGCGGAGCGGTAATAGGCATTGGTATTCTGGACCAGCTCATCGCCCTGGGCGTAGCCCATGATGATGTCACAACGATTTGCACCCAGCGTATTGCGTACGAAGCCTGTAATAGACGGGAACCACGTATAGGCGACGGAACTCCGACCCGTTGCCGTCGCAACCATCTTCGCAAGCTTGTCCTCGAAGCCTTCGCCGCTCTCGTCGGTGAAGGGCATGTTGGACGGATCGGCGCAGACGCGCAGCACCTCGGGATCGACCAGTTCGCCGGCCGCTCCCAACCCCGCGGTCTGGGCCTGCGCCCCGAGGGGAAGAAGAAGAGCTGCGCAGAACAGAAGGAGCCTTGCCGTCATAAGGCCAGAGGTGCTCGCCATCTCACCCACCCATGCAGGAGGCTTCGTAGTCCTTCGCCGCCTGCGGCTTGTCCGCCTTCTTGGGCGGTCGCCCCCGTGGCGCCGCATCCACCGCACGCGCGCGAAGATAAATGTATATGTCGTCCAGGTAGCAGTAGACGTTCTTGTTCTCTCCGAACGCCGGCATGACGTTTTCCTTGCCGCCCCCGACGTTCTTGCGCCCCTCGGCAACCACCGAAAGGAAGGTCGCATAGTCCATGTCCTTCATGCTCTGCGCCAAAGCCGGAGCATAGCTGGACCCGACGCCATCAGGTCCGTGGCAGACGTGACAGTCCGAATGATATCGCCGGTAACCGCTGAACGTGTACCAGTCGACGGTGCCATTCTCGATCTTGAAGGTCGGGGTCCCTTCCGCATCGAAGAACTTGCCGTCCTCCTCGGAAACGGCGGCGGCCTTTTCCTTGGAATCTGCTGATATTGCGATGGCGGGGATCAGGACGGAAATGGAGGCGGAAAAGGCTAACGCTAAGAGACGAAAATTCATCAAGAAACCTCACGCTCACTTGCGGCATGGTCCGTTCCCGGACGTATGCATCTGGCAATCCGCGACGCGATCGCCGCCGGGCTGCAACCGGGCGGCCATTGGCGCCCGATTGCCTGTCAGCGATATGCTCAGTCCGGCAGGCCGAAGACGGTCAGCTGCCCTCCGAGGGTCGTATAGTCCGCGAGGGCAGCATATCCGCCCACGGCGCCAAGTCCGGCCGTGCCGACAACCTGGCTTTCGTCTCCCTGGCCGCGGCCCTGGTCGACGGCTCCGTGCCAGGCCGCAGCGTTTTCCGGATTGAGCAGGCCGCCGGCGAGACCGATACCCGCCCAGCCACCGACACCCGACAGGACCGCGATGTACTGCTTGCCGTTGTGCTCGTAGGTGTTGATGTTGCCGATGATGCCGGATGGGGTCTTGAACTTGTAGAGTTCGTTCCCGTCCATATCCACCGCCTTGATGTAGCCTTCCAGCGTACCGTAGAAGACCACGTCGCCGGCTGTCGTCAGGGCGCCGGACCAGACCGAGAACTGCTCGGGCTTCGACCAGACGATTTCACCCTTGGCGGCATCCCAGGCAATGAAATTGCCCATTCCGCCGTGGCTGTCGGGGGCGGGATACATCGAGACCGTCGCCCCGACATAGGGCTGTCCTGCCGTATAGCTCACCCTGTAGGGCTCGTAGTCCATGCAGACATGGTTGGTCGGCACGTAGAACAGGCCGGTCTTGGGGGAATAGGATGCCGGCTGCTGGTCCTTGGTCCCGAGTGCGGCCGGGCAGACGCCGGTCGTGTTCGTATCTTCCCCGTTATGGTCGGTCGAATACTGGGCCACGACCTGAGGCCGGCCGTACTGGTCACTGTTGGGGTCCATGACGACTTCTGTCGCCCAATTCACCTTCGGATCGTACTTTTCGGCGACCAGAAGCTCGCCGGTGTTGCGATCGAGGGTATAGGCGAAGCCGTTGCGGTCGAAATGCACGAGAACGTCGCGCGGTTGACCGTTGATCTCCATCGCATCGACGAGGATGTTCTCGTTGACGCCGTCATAGTCCCATTCGTCGTGCGGCGTCATCTGGTAGAGCCACTTGGCCATGCCGGTATCCGCATCGCGCGCCATCAGGGTCATGGACCAGCGGTTGTCGCCGGGGCGTTGTACGGGGTTCCAGGTGGACGGGTTTCCGGTACCGTAGAAGACCAGGTTGGTCTTCGGGTCGTAGGAGAACCATCCCCAGGTCGTTCCGCCGCCGGTCTTCCACTGCTCCCCTTCCCAGGTATTGGTGCCGGAGTCGGCCCCCACGGGCTTGCCGAGATGGGTGGTCTTTTCCGGATCGATCAGGGTCTCGGCATCGGGACCCATCGAATAGGCCTTCCACGCCAGCGAACCGTCCTTCAGGTTATAGGCCGCCGTCCAGCCCCGCACGCCGAACTCGGCGCCCGAAACCCCGATGATCACCTTATCCTTGACCACCATGGGCGCGGCCGTTCCGGATTCGCCCTTGCCGCCGTCGATCTGGTCGCCGTTCTTTACCGACCAGACTACCTCGCCGGTCTTGGCGTCGAGCGCCACAACCGTCGTGTCCGCCTGGTTCAGGATGATCTTGCCGTCGCCATAGGCCACGCCGCGGTTCACGGTATCGCAGCACATGATGCCGATGACGTTCGGATCCTGCCGCGGCTCGTACTTCCAGAGGATCTTGCCGTCATTGTTGAGATCGAGGGCGTAGACGATGTTCGGGAATGGCGTGTGGACATACATCACGTCGCCGATCACCAGTGGACCGCCTTCATGCCCGCGCAGGACGCCGGTCGAGAAGGTCCACTTGGGCTGCA
>JAEZHO010000164.1 GCA_023416545.1 Pseudomonadota bacterium | reverse complement strand
GCGGGCTCCGACGCCGGGACCTGCAATGCGCCGGTGCGGCGGGAAGGGGAGGCGGCGAGGCGACGGGCGCCGGCGATAGCCGCATCCCGTAATCCGGTGTCTGCGATCTCGTCCGCCAGCCCGAGGCCAGCCGCTTCCTGCGCCTTTATGCTGCGCCCACTTCCGATCAGGTCGATAGCCTGCGGAACGCCGATCAGCCGCGGCAGGCGCTGCGTGCCGCCGGCGCCAGGCACGATGCCAAGTTTCACTTCGGGGAGCCCAAGCTGCGCTGCGGGCGAGACGATACGGTAGTGGGAGCCGAGCGCGACTTCGAGCCCGCCCCCGAGAGCCGCGCCATTGATGGCGGCGACCACGGGCTTCGCGAAATTCTCCATCCGATCGATCACCGCGGGAAGGATCGGCTCCGCGGGCGGCTGGCCGAACTCCCGGATGTCGGCGCCGCCGATGAAGGTCCGTCCCGCCCCGGTGATGACGAGCCCGCGAACCGTCTCGTCGCCGGCCGCCCGGTCCAGCGCGACCATGAGGCCGCTGCGGACATCCCGGGACAGCGCATTCACCGGGGGATTGTCGATGGTGACGACGAGGATGTCACGGTCGATCTCGCCGCTGACGGTGTCGGAGAAGGAAAGCGCGCCGCCGGTCATCGTCTATTCCGGCACGACGGCGATGGCCTGGATCTCGATCTTCGCCCGGTCCTCCAGCAGAGCTCCGACCTGCATGGCCGCCATGGCGGGGAAATTACGGCCCATGACCTCGCGATAGGCCTGTCCGATCCCCTTCAGGTTGGCGAGATATTCGGCCTTGTCGGTGAAGTACCAGGTCATCGTCGTCACGTGCTCGGGGCCGGCGCCGGCCGTCTCCAGGATGGCGACGACGTTTTTCAGCGTCTGGCGCACCTGTTCCACGAAGTCGTCGGTCTCGAACAGGCACTGTCCGTTCCAGCCGATCTGGCCGCCGACATAGATCTGCCGGCCGCGCGCCGCCACGCCGTTGGAATAGCCGATGGGCTTTGCCCAGCCCTCGGGCTGAAGGATGTCATGCATGCGTCTTCTCCGGAGGCGCGCTCTTCAGCAGCTCGCGCGCGATGATGAGTTTCTGGACTTCCGTGGCGCCCTCGTAGATCCGCAGCGCGCGAATCTCCCGGTAAAGGCTCTCGACGATTTCGCCGCGCCTTACGCCGCGCCCGCCGAACATCTGCACGGCGCGGTCGATCACCTGCTGGGCGTTCTCGGTCGCGACCATCTTCGCCATCGCCGCTTCCCTTGTCGTCGACAGGCCCTGGACGTCGCGACGCCAGGCGGCCCGGTAGGTGAGAAGGGCGGCCGCGTCGATCTCCGCCGCCATGTCCCCGAAGGCGGCCTGCGTAAGCTGCAGGTCGGAGAGATGGCTGCCGAACATTGGCCGGCTCCGGGCATGGGCCAGCGCCTCGTCGAGCGCCCGCCGGGCAAAGCCGAGTGCTGCCGCTGCGACGGAGGAGCGGAAGATGTCGAGGGTGCGCATGGCGATCTTGAAGCCCTCGCCCGGTGCGCCGAGCAGGCGGTCGGCCGGGATGCGGCAGTTCTCGAAGCGGATCGTCGCGAGCGGGTGCGGGGCAATCACGTCGATCCGCTCGGCGATCGAAAATCCCGGATCGTCGGCATAGACGACGAAGGCCGAGATGCCGCGGGTTCCGGGTGCTTCGCCGGTCCGCGCGAAGACCGTGTAGACATCGGCGATCCCGCCATTCGAGATCCACGTCTTCTCCCCGTCGAGCACGTAGTGCCCGCCATCGCGGCACGCGGAGCAGGCCATGGCGGCGACATCGGAGCCGGCCTCCTCCTCGGAGAGCGCGAAGGCGGAGATCCACTCGCCGGACCGCGCCTTCGGAAGGACCGCGCGGCGAAGTTCGGCCGAGCCCGCAAGCCCGATCGCGCCGGTGCCGAGGCCCTGCATGGCGAAGGCGAAGTCGGCGAGGCCGTCATGCCAGGCAAGCGTTTCGCGGGTGAGGCAGGCTTCGCGGGAATCGATCGATCGCTCTCCGCCCGCACCGGTCGCCGCGTCGAGGAGGCCGGCCTCGCCAAGCGAGCGGACGAGGCTGCGGCAGGCGCGATCCGTATCGGCATGGTCGATGCCGGAAAGGGCACCGGAGGCGGCGTAGCCGTCCAGCCGGGCTGCGAGCGCCCTGTGGGTCTCGTCGAAGAAGGGCCAGTCGAGGTGTTCCCGCGTCGGCCCCGGCAGCGTCGTCGGATGGGCCATGTCAGTTCCCCTCGAAGACGGGCTTGCGCTTTTCGGCGAAGGCTTCGAAGGCACGGCGGAAGTCGTTCGTCGCCATGCAGACCGCCTGCGCCTGGGCTTCCGACTCGATCATCTCGTCGATCCCCATCGCCCATTCCTGGTTCAGCATGGTCTTGGTCATGGTGTGGGCGAACCATGGTCCGTCGGCCAGCGACCGCGCGAGCTTCGACGCCTCCGCCTCGATCGTGTCGGCGGGATGGAGGGCGTTGTAGAAGCCCCAGGCGTGACCTTCCGGGGCGCTCATCGAGCGGCCGGTATAGAGAAGCTCCGCGGCGCGGCCCTGGCCGATGATCCGCGGGAGGATCCCGCAGGCGCCCATGTCCGCGCCGGCAAGTCCGACCCGGGTGAACAGGAAGGCGGTCTTGGCCTCCGGCGTTGCGAGCCGCATGTCGGACGCCATGGCGAGGATGGCGCCGGCGCCGGCGCAGATGCCGTCGACCGCAGCGATGACCGGCTGCGGGCACTTGCGCATCGCCTTGACGAGATCGCCGGTCATGCGGGTGA
>JAEZHO010000060.1 GCA_023416545.1 Pseudomonadota bacterium | reverse complement strand
AGAGAAGAAGCGGAAGCCTGCCGGTCCGCCGCTGCGCCGCGACGGTCGCCGCCGCAAACGCCAAAAGGAGAAGTGCGAGCACGGTTGCCGGCGGATCGCGCGCAAGCGCAAACCAGAAGGCGGCACCACCGCCGACCAGGACCGGCACGAACAGGAAGCCGTGCCCGTTCGCGGCCTCCTCCTCGACGAAGGCACGCATGCGCCCGGCGGTGCGCTCCGTCAGCCGGCCCTGCCGCAGGACGTCGGGCAACCGGCTCCACCTTCTCGGGCGCGGGACACGGTTGCCCACCACGGCAGGGAGTGTCTCATCGTCTGGAATAAGGACATGGCCGGCCACAACCGGAGCGGCAATCGCACCCGGCTCGGACTGCTCCCGAAGTAGGCCCTGCTGCGGCATCCGCGTCCACCCGCCCCTGCGGATGAAGGATGCAACCGAGACCGGCGGAATGCAACCCGAACCTGCAGAAACGGGGTGATCCGATGGCCTTTACACGGGCCTGTTTGCGGATCATTAACCCCGACCAAGTGTTGACGACAGAAGCGATTTTGGCGCCGCACAATTAGACCTCCGCAGTGCTTGGCAGCGGCCATCGGATCATATAGCTACACATGACGCTTAATTCTTGTGGCGTTTTGAGACGCCCCGCCGCCAACAGTTTGGAGGATCAGCATGACGGATAAGAGCGCAAATCTGGTACTGGGTGACAAGAGCGTCGAGTTGGGCGTGAAGTCCGGCACGATCGGTCCCGAGGTCATCGACATCGGTGCCCTCTACAAGCAGACCGGAGCTTTCACCTACGATCCGGGATTCACCTCGACTGCGTCGTGTGAATCGAAAATCACCTATATCGACGGCGAGAAGGGCGTGCTCCTCCACCGCGGCTACCCGATCGAACAGCTGGCGGAACACGGGGACTTCCTCGAGACCTGCTACCTGCTGCTTTACGGTGAACTGCCGACCGCCGCCCAGAAGAAGGACTTCGACTACCGCGTCACGCATCACACGATGGTGCACGAGCAGATGACGCGCTTCTTCACCGGCTTCCGCCGCGACGCCCACCCGATGGCCGTCATGTGCGGCTGCGTCGGCGCGCTGTCGGCCTTCTATCACGACTCCACCGACATCACCGATCCGCACCAGCGGATGGTCGCTTCGTTGCGCATGATCGCCAAGATGCCGACGATCGCCGCGATGGCCTACAAGTACCATATCGGCCAACCCTTCGTGTATCCGAAGAACGACCTGGATTACGCGGCGAACTTCCTGCACATGTGCTTCGCCGTGCCGTGCGAGGAGTACAAGGTGAACCCGGTTCTGGCCCGCGCCATGGACCGGATCTTCATCCTCCATGCCGACCATGAGCAGAACGCTTCCACCTCGACCGTCCGCCTCGCCGGTTCGTCGGGCGCCAATCCGTTCGCCTGCATCGCCGCCGGTATTGCCTGCCTCTGGGGCCCCGCACACGGCGGCGCCAACGAAGCGGCACTCAACATGCTGACGGAGATCGGCAGCGTCGACCGCATCCCGGAATTCATCGCCCGGGCCAAGGACAAGAACGACCCCTTCCGCCTGATGGGCTTCGGTCACCGCGTCTACAAGAACTACGACCCGCGCGCGAAGATCATGCAGAAGACGACGCACGAAGTCCTGGCCGAACTTGGCCACAAGGACGATCCGCTGCTGCAGGTCGCCATGGAACTGGAGCGCATCGCCCTGACGGACGAGTACTTCATCGAGAAGAAGCTCTACCCGAACATCGACTTCTATTCGGGCATCACGCTGAAGGCGATGGGCTTCCCCACCACGATGTTCACGGTCCTGTTCGCGCTCGCGCGCACCGTCGGCTGGATCGCCCAGTGGGCCGAAATGATCGAGGATCCGCAGCAGCGCATCGGCCGCCCGCGGCAGCTCTATACCGGCGCCCCGGAGCGGGATTACGTTCCCGTCTCCAAGCGCTGATCGACAGCGCCCGAAATGCAAGAAGCCCGGTCATCGACCGGGCTTCTTTCGTTCCATGACCTCGAGCACGATGCCGGCCGCCGCCTCTCCGGGCGGCACCCTGGTGGCAAGGCGCTGCCAGGTCAGCTCCAAACCTTCCAGCATTGCCTGCCGCTGCAGGGTATCGGCGCAAAGCCGCTCCAGCCAGCGGGACAGGCTTCCGGGACGCACGACGTCGTTCAGGTATTCCGGAATGACCGGATAGTCGGCGATCAGGTTGGGAAGCGCCGCCGACCAGACCTTGATCCGCTTCGACATCATGGTGATCAGCCAGTCCGCCTTGTAGGCCGAGACGGCCGGGATGCCGCAGAGCGCCAGTTCCAGAAGCACGGTACCGGATGCCGCGAGCGCCGCATCCGCGCTGGCGAAGGCGGCCCATTTTTCCTCGGGGGATACCGTGATCTCGGTCTTCACGGGCAGGCCCCGGGCGATCTCGCGAACGAGTGCCTCCTGTCGCGACACCGTGGGCAGCAGGAACCGCGCCGGCCCTCCACGCTCCGAAAATTCAGCAGCCGCCTGGCCGAAGACCGGAAGCAGTTGTCGGATCTCGGCCGCACGCGAACCGGGTAGCAGGAGGACCGTGGCGGGTTCGCCGGGCTGCCTCTGCTGCAGGGTGCGGCGGATGTCGCGCACCCTGAGAACCGCCGGCTCGCTCGTCAGCCGGTGCCCGACGAAGGTCGTCGGGGGGCCGCCGAGGCACTGCATCACGGTGGGCTCGAAGGGAAGCACGGCCAGCACGTGATCGACATAGGGCAGCATGGCGCGGGCGCGGTATTCCTTCCAGGCCCATACGCTCGGGCAGACATAATCGATGATTGGCAGGTCCGGCAGTGCCGCCCTGACCTTCCTTGCCACCCGGTGGGTGAAGTCGGGGCTGTCGATGATGACGAGGACGTCCGGCCTTGCGGCAATCACGGCCTCTGCCGTCTGGCGGATACGGCGGGCAAGCTGCGGCAGGCGCTTCAGCACCTGCGTCAGACCCATGATGGAAAGCTCGGAAAAGTCGAAGAGCGAGGTGAGGCCCTGCGCCTCCAGCGCCTCTCCGCCGACGCCGACAAGCTCTATCGGTCCCGGATGCGCGGCCTTCAGCGCGGTCACAAGGTCGGCGCCCAGCAGATCGCCGGAGACTTCGCCTGCGATGACCGCAACCTTCAACCCGCCGGTCATCCGAGCCCTCCCCTGGGGAGGCCCGTATCGATGCCGCAAACGAAGATCCCCGCCTGGTCGGCGGCAGCGACAAGCGCCTGTTCCTCGAGCACCAGCGACCGACCCGCCTCGACGGCGATGCCGGCAAGGCCGGCGCGGGCCGCATTGGTGACCGTCGACAGTCCGATCGCTGGCAGGTCCGCGCGCACGTCCTGCTGCGGCTTGCACAGTTTCACGAGTACGCCCTTCCTGCGGGGAGAAATCCGGCCTTCCCGGCGAAGCTCGGCAACCCGTTCGAGCATGCGATCCGTTCCTTCCGCACCTTCCAGCGCGACAACCCGTCCGCCGACGCTGACCGCGCCCTGGCCGACATCCAGCCGACCCAGCGCCAGAGCCGCCGCGACCGCCTGTTCAATATCGCGGACATCTTCCGCCGAGGGCCTCGCAGAGGTCAAGGGACCGGTCTTCGCCAACAGTCCCGGCGCGATCTCGTGGGCGCCGAGCACGCGGCATCCCATTCCCTCGAAAAGCTTGATGACCATCTGCAGCACGGCGTCGTCGCCCCCCGAGACCAGGGTGCGGATGACGGCGGGTATCCGCATCAGCGTGCGGAAGGTCGGGCGGATGTCGTGCAGTTCCGGGCGCCGCCTGACGGCTCCCGACATCACCACCCTGTCGACGCCCTTGTCGCGGATGAAGCGTTCGATGCCGGCGAGATCACCGACCCCGACGGTCAGTGTCTCGAAGCCGTCGAAGCTGCGGTCTGCCTCGTCAGCCAGCGCGATGATGACCGGGTCCTCGCCCGCCTTCCGTGCGGCTTCCGCAAGGTAGAGGGGCAATTGTCCCCAGCCGGCGACAATGGCAAGCCGCCCCTTGGGATCGGGGGCCGGATGGATCGACATGGATCAGGCTTTGCCGCGGAACGGGGAGGAAATCGCCCGGTCGCTGTCGGCCGCGATGAAGTCGAGGATCTCGACGACTTCGGGGCAGTCGGCATATTCCTCGCGGATCGCCGCGGCGTTGGCGCGGATGTTGCCCTCGCCCTCGAAGATCTGCTTGAAGGCGCGCCGCACCCGGTGGATGGTTGCCCGCTCGATGCCCGCGCGCGTCATGCCGACGATGTTGAGACCGCCCAGGATGCCCGGATTGCCGTTCAGCATGCCGTAGGGAATGACGTCGTAGTTCACGGCGCTCAGGCCACCGATGAAGGCATTGCGCCCGATGCGGTTGAACTGGTG
>JAEZHO010000039.1 GCA_023416545.1 Pseudomonadota bacterium | reverse complement strand
TCGATCTCGACGCGCCAGAAGCCCGGATCCTCGGCCAGCATGTCTTCCATCACGCGGGTCGAGGGAACGGCAACGCCGTTCAGCGAAACGAGAATGTCCCGCGGCCGGAAGCCGAGGCGACTGCCGGGCGAACCGCGGGCGACGTCAACGACAACCACGCCGCTCTTCTCCGCTTCCATGCTCAGTTCCTGCGCGAGGCGCGGCGAGAGGTTGGCAACCCGGAGCCCGGCGAAGGGATTGCGGCCCTCCATCAGGCGTTCGTCGCGAGCCGGCGTTTCGGGTGCTGAATCAAGAGCGATGGTGATGTCCCGGACCTCGTCGGAGCGGACCGTCAGCACGGCTTCCTGGCCAAGGCCTGCCGTCGTCAGGCGGTAGCCGAGCGCATCGGGATGCTCGACCGCAATGCCATCGACGGCGGTGATCACTTCGCCGGGCTTCAGGCCCGCCTTGTCGGCCGGGCCGCCCTCCACGACCCCGACAACAAGCGCGCCGCGGGCCGCGTCCAGGCCGAGCGCTTCCGCCACGTCCGACGTCACCGGCTCGAAGCGCGCACCGATATACGGACGCTCGAAGGTCTTGTCGCCCTTCTCCGCTGCGGCAAGGAACACCTTGACGAGGTTGGCGGGGATCGCAAAGCCGATCCCGTTCGAGCCGCCGCCGCGGGAGAAGATCGCGGTGTTGATGCCGATCAGTTCGCCGTTCATGTTCATCAGCGCCCCGCCCGAATTGCCGGGATTGATGGAGGCGTCGGTCTGGATGAAGAAGCCGAAATCGCCGGGCGTCACCTGGTTGCGGGCAAGCGCGGAAACGATGCCGTTCGTCACCGTCTGGCCGACGCCGAACGGGTTGCCGATCGCAAGCACGAGGTCACCGACTTCCACCGCATCGGAATTGCCGATCGGCAGGACGGGAAAATCCTGGCGGCCGCTCACCTTCAGCACCGCCAGATCGAGGCTTTCGTCCTTGAGCAGCACTTCCGAGGCAAACTCCCGGCCATCGGCAAGCGCGATGCGGATATCGTCGGCGCCCTGGATGACGTGATGATTGGTCACCACCAGCCCGTTATTCGAGACGATGACACCGGAGCCGAGCGAGGACTGCTTCTCGCTGCGGTTCGGCATGCGCTGGCCAAAGAACTGCTCGAAAAAGGGATCGCCGGCAAACGGGTTCCGCCGCTGCACGACGCGCTCCGCGTAGACGTTCACCACGGCACCGGCCGTCCGCTTGACCAGCGGCGCGAAGGAGAGCTGGATTTCCGCCTGGCTTCTCGGCACCGCCTTTTCCTCCTGCGCCTCGACGGCGACGGGCTGCAGGAAAAGAAGGGCGGCAAAACAGGCCGACAGGCCCATTCGAATGGTCAGCATGTGATTCCTCGCTACGAATTACCGTCCCGATTTGTAGCGCTGCAGGCTAGAAAGGAAAGGTGGCCGAACAAGGATAGCAGCCCGGCATGCCGCCCGCGGCAACGACCGTTCCCGGCAACGGCTTTCTCCCGGCCAAGGCCGCCAAGTGCCGTCATACCGCGCCCGATGGCCGTGTGGTAGACTGACGCCATGGGCTCTCCGAGGGAGGAGATGATGGCGCAGGCGTTCAAGCTGACGACCTGGAATGTCGAATGGCTGATCGATTCCTTCGGCGTGACGAGCGGGAGATACCAGGAGAGATCCAGGAGCTTCACCGGCCGGCGGCCATCGATGGCCGATGCGCAGGCCAAGCTGCAGGCCCTTCGCGGCGAGGTTCTGGAGATCGACGCGGACATCCTCTTCATGATCGAGGCGATCCGCGGCGCCGAGGCGATGCAGGAATTCGTCACCGCCTACCTTCCGGAATACCGGTTGATCACCCATGCCGGCCAAAGCGACAAGGCCTATGGCACGCTCGGCGAGCAGTGGATGTGGTTCCTGGTGAAGCCGGCCCTCGCCGATACCTGCGGGGCGCATCTCCTCGATCTTGCAATCTGGCGGAACTATACGGAAGAGGCATCGCTCGGCAGCCATGCCGGGGGCAACTGGCACCTGTCCGCGCCCTCGCTCGACAAGAAGACGATGAGCGCCGGCGCCAACATCCGCCACACGCACGACCACTACCGCCACCCGCAGGTGCTGGTGCTCACCTACCAGGGACGGCGGGTCGAAGTGATCGGCTGCCACTTCAAGAGCAAGCATATCGGCATCGAGGTCCCCCCACGGCACGCGGGCGAAACGAGCGACGCCTATTACGCCCGCGCCGATGTCGCATGGTTCATGGCCAATGCGCATCTCGCCCGGGCCAAGCTGACGACCGAGGCGACCGATGTCCGCTATTATATCGACAAGCGTTTCGCGCAGGAGGAACTGCCGATCATCTTCGTGATCGGGGACCTCAACGACGGTCCCGGCAAAGAACTGCTGGAGCGCGAATACCTGCTCCACGACCTGATCGGCGTGCTGAAGGGCGATGTCTTCTTCGCCCGCAAGTTCCTGAACCACGCCCTCTTCGACTATCCCCAGAACCTGCGCTGGACCGTCAGCTTCGTCGATGAACTGGATCCGCTGCGGTCGCCGACGATCCTGCTCGACCACATCACCTTCACCGAGGCGCTCAGCCGGCGAGGTCTCGGGCCGCTGATCGTCAAGCCCCGCTCAGGCTGGGTGGAGCACGAGATTCACGGCAGGATCAACGCGGTCCTCCGGGAAAAGGCGAAGACCAGCGATCACGCGCCGGTCAGCCTCGTCGTTTCGCAGCATGAGGGCTGAAGACCGGCCTATTCCGGCAGGATCCGCACGGCGCCCTTGTCGGCGCTCGACGCAAAAGCGGCGTAGGCCTTCAGGGCCGTCGTGACGTTGCGCTTGCGCGGCGCTACCGGCTTCCAGCCCGCCTTGTCCTGCTCGGTGCGACGATGGGCGAGTTCGGCATCGGAAACCAGCAGGTTGATCGTCCGGTTGGGAATGTCGATCTCGATCATGTCGCCCTCGCGGACGAGGCCGATCGCCCCGCCCTCGGCAGCTTCCGGCGAGGCGTGGCCGATGGACAGGCCGGACGTGCCGCCGGAGAAGCGTCCGTCGGTGACCAGCGCGCAGGCCTTTCCGAGGCCTTTCGACTTCAGGTAGCTCGTCGGATAGAGCATTTCCTGCATGCCGGGGCCACCCTTCGGGCCTTCGTAGCGGATGACGACCACGTCACCGGCGACGACCTCGTTGTTGAGGATGGCCTTGACCGAGGCGTCCTGGCTTTCGAAGACACGGGCGGGACCGGTGAACTTGAGGATGGATTCGTCAACACCCGCCGTCTTCACGATGCAGCCGTTGAGCGCGATGTTGCCGTAGAGGACCGCCAGGCCGCCATCCTTGGAGAAGGGGTTCTTCACGGACCGGATGACGCCCTTTTCGCTGTCGGTATCGAGATCGTCCCAGCGCGACGACTGGGAGAAGGCAACCTGGGTCGGCACGCCGCCGGGGGCAGCCTTGAAGAAGGTGCGCACGGTCTCGCTATTGGTGCGGGTGATGTCCCAGCGGTCGATGGCGTCGCCGAGCGTCGTTTCGTGCACCGTGTAGCAATCACGGTTCAGGAGGCCGCCGCGTTCGAGCTCGCCGAGGATGCGCATGATGCCGCCGGCGCGGTGGACGTCCTCCATGTGGACGTCGCTCTTTGCCGGCGCGACCTTCGACAGGCAGGGAACCTTGCGCGACAGGCGGTCGATGTCGTCCATGGTGAAGTCGACGCCGCCTTCGTAGGCCGCAGCGAGGATGTGCAGGACCGTATTGGTGGACCCGCCCATGGCGATATCGAGCGCCATGGCGTTCTCGAAGGCCTGCTTGGTGGCGATCGAGCGCGGCAGGACGCTTTCGTCCCCCTGCTCGTACCAGCGGCGGGCGAGATCGACGATCAGGTGGCCGGCTTCCACGAACAGGCGCTTGCGATCGGCATGGGTGGCAAGCGTCGAGCCGTTGCCCGGCAGCGACAGGCCAAGCGCTTCAGTCAGGCAGTTCATGGAATTGGCCGTGAACATGCCCGAGCAGGAACCGCAGGTCGGACAGGCAGCGCGTTCGATCGCCTGGACGTCGGCGTCCGAAATCGCGTCGTCGGCAGCCGCCACCATGGCGTCGACGAGGTCGAGGGCGACCGTCTTGCCCTGCAGGACGACCTTGCCGGCCTCCATCGGCCCGCCCGAAACGAAGACGGCCGGGATGTTGAGCCGCATGGCGGCGTTCAGCATGCCGGGCGTGATCTTGTCGCAGTTGGAGATGCAGACCATGGCGTCGGCGCAATGGGCGTTGACCATGTATTCGACGGAATCGGCGATGATCTCGCGCGACGGCAGCGAGTAGAGCATGCCGTCATGGCCCATGGCGATGCCGTCGTCCACGGCGATCGTGTTGAACTCCTTGGCCACGCCGCCGGCCGCCTCGATCTCTCGGGCGACGAGCTGGCCAAGGTCCTTCAGGTGGACGTGGCCGGGGACGAACTGGGTGAACGACTTCACCACTGCGATGATGGGCTTGCCGAAGTCGCTGTCCTTCATGCCCGTGGCACGCCACAGGCCGCGCGCACCAGCCATGTTGCGGCCGTGGGTCGTGGTTCTGGAACGATAGGCAGGCATGGATTTGTCCTCGATCTGGTATCGGCGCCCGCCGGCTTGGGATGACGCCCGGATTGAACGACTTTCCTACTCCAGACGGCAGATGGTGTCACTATCACGGACGGGGGAAACGGTACTCCCCGGTACGCCTCACGCAAAATTGCCTTTCGCCGGCGCTTCCGACGCTGTGAAACCGTTCGCTCCCGGATTACGTATAGATGACAAAGCCGCCGCCCCAGGGAGACCGTCATGCCCCTCTATCATCCGCCCCGCATACCAGCCTCCGAGATCACGCCGCGCGAGGTCTACATGTCGCGCCGCACCTTTCTCGGGACCGCGGCGGCCGGACTTGCCCTGGCCGCCGGCGCCGGACCGGCGTTCGCCGCGCCCCTTGCCGCATCGGCAAGCCCCTACTCCACAGACGAGATGCTGACGCCCAAGGAAGCCGTCACGACCTATAACAACTTCTACGAATTCGGGACCGGCAAGAGCGATCCTTCCGAGAGATCGCAGCATTTCAATCCGCTGCCCTGGTCGGTGAAGGTGGACGGGCTGGTGGGCAAGCCGCGCGAGTTCGGCATCGAGGAGCTGATGAAGCTGCCGCTCGAGGAACGCGTCTACCGGATGCGCTGCGTCGAGGGCTGGTCGATGGTCATCCCTTGGATCGGCTTTCCGCTCTCGGCACTCCTCGATCAGGTGGAACCGCTCGGCAGCGCCAAGTACGTGACGTTCGAGACGCTGGTCCGGCCGGAGGAAATGCCCGGCCAGACGGGGCTCTTCCAGCCGCTCGAATGGCCCTATGTGGAAGGGCTGCGGCTCGACGAGGCGCGCCACCCCCTCACCATCCTCTCCGTCGGCCTCTATGGGGAGACGCTGCCGAAGCAGAACGGCGCACCCATCCGGCTCGTCGTCCCGTGGAAATACGGCTTCAAGAGCATCAAGTCGATCGTCCGGATCTCGCTGGTCGAGGACGAACCGCCGACGACCTGGAAGAATTCAAACGCCCGCGAATACGGCTTCTATTCCAACGTGAACCCGGAAGTGGATCACCCCCGCTGGAGCCAGGCCACCGAGCAGCGGATCGGCGAAGGCGGCTTCTTCAAGGTCGCCAACCGGCCGACTCTGATGTTCAACGGATATGCCGAGGAAGTGGCCGGCCTCTACGAGGGACTGGACCTGAAGGCGAACTACTGATGGCCGCAATCCCCGCCCTGCCCCGCCGGCTGCACGGACCCAGCATATGGGCGCTCTATGCGGCCGGCCTCGTGCCGGCGGCCTGGTATTTCTACCTGGGGGCAACCGGCGGCCTCGGCGTCAATCCCGTGAAGACCTTCGAGCACCTGCTCGGCATATGGGCGCTGCGTTTTCTCATCGCGACCCTTGCCATCACGCCGCTGCGCGACTTTACCGGGATCAACTGGCTGCGCTACCGGCGGGCACTCGGGCTCCTCGCCTTCTATTACGTGCTGATGCACTTTTCCGTCTGGCTGATCCTCGATCGCGGCCTCGACTTCGGATCGATCGGTGCGGATATAGCCAAGCGCCCCTATATCACCATCGGCATGGTCTGCCTCGCCTGCCTCGTGCCCCTGGCGCTGACCTCCAACAACTGGTCGATACGTCGCCTCGGGCAGAGATGGAACGGACTGCACCGGCTCATCTATCCCGTGGCGCTCGGTGGAGCGCTGCACTACTTCCTTGCGGTCAAGTCCGTGACGCTGGTCCCCTTCGTCCACATCGCGCTCATCGTCCTCCTGCTTCTCTACCGGCCCCTGCGTCGGCCGTTCCTGAACTGGAAGCGC
>JAEZHO010000435.1 GCA_023416545.1 Pseudomonadota bacterium | reverse complement strand
CGCACCGCGACCAGTTCGTCCTCGACCCTGGCGAGCCGGTGCGAGGTCTTCCTTTGCCAGACGATTGCCAGCACGACGGCGATGAGCAGAAGCAGTTCCATGAATGTCGCCCGGTCCCGAAAATGTTCCTGCTTATACATGCCGGCGGCGAAAACCAAAACCGTGGAGGGGACCGATAAACGTCGGCCGCGTGCCTCCGTCGCGGGCACGCTGCACCTGCGCAGTGCGCGCAACTGGTCAAACAATGTGCGACTAAAGTTTTGGTGAAAATCTAGGCAGATATCGCTTGCACACGGATCGTCTTGCTGTTTTGAATGAGGCATCAAGACACCAGCAGGGGGACCACAAAAAAATGTTCACGCGCAGACACATCACCAAGCTCGCGACCGCCGCGGTCGTGGCCGCCGGCCTCGGCCTGCCTTCGGCCGCGCTTGCGGAGACCGCCATCAAGTTCACGCTCGACTGGAAGTTCGAAGGCCCGGCTGCCGGCTTCCTGCTTGCGGCCGACAAGGGCTACTTCAAGGAGGAAGGCCTCGACGTGACCATCGACACCGGCAATGGCTCGGTGGAGGCGATCCCGCGCGTGGCGACCGGCACCTACCAGATGGGCTTCGGCGACATCAATTCGCTGATCAAGTTCCTGGACGAGGACCCGTCCCAGAAGGTCCGGGCGGTCATGATGGTCTATGAACGTCCGACGTTTGCCGTGGTCGGGCGCAAGTCGCTCGGCGTCACCGAGGATCCGAAGTCGCTGGAAGGCAAGAAGCTCGGCGCCCCGCCGCCGGATGGCGCGTTTGCGCAGTGGAAGGCCTTCAAGGAGGCCGCCGCGATCGACGACAGCAATATCGTCATCGAATCGATCGGCTTTCCCGTGCGCGAGCCCATGCTCGCCAAGGGCGATGTCGACGCGGTCTTCGGCTTCGCCTTCTCGGTGATCCTCAACCTCAAGGCGCAGGGCATCGGCGACGACGACATCGCCACCATCCTGATGGCCGAGAACGGCCTCAACCTCTACGGCAACTCCGTGATGGTGAACACCGACTTCGCGGCCGAAAACCCCGAAGCGGTCAAGGGCTTCCTCCGGGCGCTGGCCAAGGGCTTTGCCGATGCCGTCGCCAATCCGGAAGAAGGTGCGGCAGCCGTCCTGAAGCGCAACGAGACGCTCAACGTCGACATCGAGGTCGAGCGCCTCGGCATGGCGAACGCCATGAACATCAAGACGCCCTATGTCGTCGAGAACGGCTTCGGCGGCGTCGACATGGATCGCCTCGGCGCCTCGATCGAGACCCTCAAGGTCTCCATGGGCCTGAAGGGCAATGTGAAGGCGGACCAGGTGTTCGACCCGAGCTTCCTGCCCGCCAAGGAAGACCGGATGCTGCCGTAATCGGCGCGACGTCCCATCCGTCACCAGGACCTTCCCCCGGGGTTTCGGGGGAGGGGTGCCCATAGGGCGAACCGGGGCGCCAGGGCGCTCCCATGAGCAGAAGAAGAAGACGATGTCCTACCTCGTTTCCATCGACGACGTCGACATGCGGTATGGCGGCGCGGAAGGCACGCTCGCCGTCTCGGGCCTCACCATGCGGGTCGGCAAGGGCGATTTCGCCGCCGTCGTCGGACCGTCGGGCTGCGGCAAGTCCACCCTGATGAAGCTCGTCACCGGGCTTCACATCCCGCAGAAGGGGACCGTCATCGTCGCGGGGCGGCAGGTCACGCAGCCGGTCTCGATCGTTGGCATGGCGTTTCAGAACCCGACCATGCTTCCGTGGCGCACCACGCTCGAGAACATCCTCCTGCCGCTGGAGATCGTCGAAAAGCACCGCCACCGCCTGCGGGCAAACAAGAAGGAATATGTCGCGAAGGCGGAGCATCTCCTGGAACTCGTGGGCCTCAAGGGTTTTGGCGCCAAGTTTCCCTGGCAGTTGTCCGGCGGCATGCAGCAGCGCGCCAATCTCTGTCGCGCGCTGATCCACGAACCGGAACTCCTCATGCTCGACGAGCCCTTCGGCGCGCTCGACGCCTTCACGCGCGAAGAACTCTGGTGCGTGATCCGCGACCTGCACGCGGCGCAGGGCGTCACCATCGTCCTCGTCACGCACGACCTGCGCGAGGCGGCCTTCCTCGCCGACAAGATCTTCGTGATGAGTGCCCGCCCCGGCCGCATCCTGCGCGAGCACCACGTCCCCTTCGAGCGTCCCCGCGATCTGGAAGTCATGTACGAGAAACGCTTCAACGACCTCGTCCACGAACTGCACGGCGAGATCGCCAGCGCGAGGGTGGCGGCATGACCATCGTCACCGAAACCACCACGCCAACCGTGCCGCCCAAGGCAAAGCCGCTGCGCATCAACTGGGTGCGGGCTGCCCCCTGGCTCTACACGCTCGGCCTGTTTGCCGGCTGGGAACTGCTGGTGATCGCGCTCGATACCCCGGTCACCGTATTGCCGGCGCCGAGCCGCGTGTTCGAGGCCGTCGTGCAATACTGGTCGGCGATCTGGAAGAACTCGCTGCAGACGCTGTTCACCACCACGCTCGGCTTTGCCCTTGCGGTCGCCGGCGGATTGGCGCTTGGCCTCTTCATCGGCTGGTCGAAGACCATCTATGCCGGGCTCTACCCGCTGATGATCGGCTTCAACGCGATCCCGAAGGTGGCCGTGGTACCGATCCTCGTCATCTGGTTCGGCATCGGCACCATCCCGGCGGTGATCACCGCCTTCCTGATCTCCTTCTTCCCGATCGTCGTCAACGTCGCGACCGGGCTTGCCACGATCGAGCCTGAAACCGAGGATGTGCTGCGGGCGCTGGGCGCCCGCAAGATCGACATCATGCTGAAGGTCGGCATCCCGCGCTCGATGCCTTATTTCTTCGGGTCGCTGAAGATCGCCATCACGCTCGCCTTCGTCGGCTCGGTGCTGAGCGAGACGGTCGCCGCCAACTACGGTCTCGGCAACATGATGAGCTCGGCCCAGAGCCAGTTCAACGTCCCGCTGGTTTTTGCCGGGCTCCTCGCTCTCGCCGTCGAGGGGATCGCCATGTACGCGCTGATGGCGTGGATCGAGAAGCGGATGACCGGCTGGGCGCACCGCTCCACCATGGCGAACTGATTAAACGGCAAGGGCCCGGGCGCTCGTCCCCGGGCCTTATTCCAACTGCCGGCCTCAATTCCTCGTGGGCGGGGCTTCCTCGGGCCTGTCCAGGAGCGGCGGATACTGCTCCTCGTTCGGGGCGCGGTAGGTCACCTGCGGGTAGGGGATGGTGATGCCCTGCGC
>JAEZHO010000378.1 GCA_023416545.1 Pseudomonadota bacterium | reverse complement strand
CGCTCCGTGCCGGCGTCGCGGGCGATCACCGAGACGTCGTTCCTGTCGCCGCCGACAACGACATGGGTGGCGCCGGCCTTTGCGAGCCGGCGGACCAGTGCGACCTGCTGTTCCTGGCCGGGCCGGTAGGTATCGACGAAGACCGGGGTGATCCCGCCCTGTTCCAGTGCGCCGCGGACGGCGCTCGCCAGTTCGCGCCCGTAGATCGTCCCGTCATCGATGATGGCGATCGGTTCAGCCTTCCAGCGATCGAGCACGGCTGCGGAAATCGCTTCGGCTTCGGCTTCTTCGCCCGGGGACATGCGAAAGAGCGGCCAGTTGTGGCGCAGCGCATCCTCCATGAGGAGGTCGGAGCGTACGGCGACGGTGATCGCGGGTATGCCGGCCTCGGCAAGTTCGGGCATCAGCCGGGAGAGTGTTTCCGTGCACAGGAAGCCGACGGCCGCGACCGCACCCGCCTCCCGCATCCGCGTCACGGTGTTCGTGTCCGCTTCGGCTTCGCAAGGCTCATCGAGGGCGAGAACCTCGTGCCCGGTGGCTGCCGCGGCTGCACGCGCACCGACCAGGATCTGGTTGCCGAGCGCGGCGTAGGGCCCGCTCGACGGGGCGACGACCGCTATAGTCTCCGCATTGGCCACCAAGGGCACGAGAAGTGCCAGGGCGGTGGCCATGCTCCCGAGGCGGATGCGCATGCTCTTCCATTCTCCGTTTGAAAGACATTTAGCTGCCCGGCGCGGTGGGTCAAAGGATTTCGGAGATGGCGCGCCAAGCTGCGGGGAGGATGGGCGTAGACAAGTCCCTAAGAGAACGCCATATCGGGGCCTGACCTTGAACGCTTGCAGTCCTCGGAGAAGCATTTGACACGACAGCAGCTTGATCCCGCGACATATCGGAACGGGATGGCACTCTATGCCGGCCACGTCCAGGTGGTCACGACCGAACACCAGGGTGTGAGGCGAGGGGTCACGGTCACTGCAGCCTGTTCTGTTTCGGACAATCCACCGACGCTCCTCGTCTGCCTCAACGCGAGCAATCCGGGGAACGATCTCTTCGCGGAGAGCGGGGTGTTCGCCCTCAACGCACTTGCCGAGCAGCATGAGGAACTTGCGACCCGATTTGCCGGCTTTACGGGAGCCTCGGCCGCGGATCGCTTCGCACTGGGTCAATGGGAGACCCTCGATACGGGTTCTCCCATTCTTTCCGACGCACTCGTTTCCTTCGATTGCCGCGTCACCGAGATCCGCCCGGCCTCGACGCATTTCGTCATGTTCGGAGAAGTCGTGGCGATGCATTTCGGACCGCGCAATCCTGCACTGATCTATCTGGACCGGGGCTTTCGCACGCTCTAGACTGCGTCCTGAGGAGGAGACATGACGCAAGACGGCAAAGTGCGCTTACCCGCCTCCATCGACGAGACGATGGCGCTCCTGGAGGCCCACGACTATCTCGCGGAGCGAAGGCTCGCGACGGTCGTCTTCCTGGCCCTGCGGATGAAGCGGCCGCTCTTCCTGGAAGGCGAGGCCGGCGTCGGCAAGACCGAGATCGCCAAGACGCTTGCAAGGGCGCTCGATCGCCCGCTGATCCGCCTGCAGTGTTACGAAGGCCTGGACGTCGCGTCTGCCGTCTACGAGTGGAACTATCCGGCCCAGATGCTCGAGATACGACTGTCGGAAGCGGCAGGCATTCGGGATCGCGAGCGGCTGGAGACGGATATCTTCGCCGAGAGGCATCTCATCCGGCGCCCTGTCCTTCAGGCGCTCGGCCAACCGGGCATGCCAGCTCCGGTCTTCCTCATCGACGAACTCGACAGGGCGGACGAGGCGTTCGAGGCATTCCTGCTGGAGGTCCTGTCGGATTTCCAGGTGACGATCCCGGAGCTTGGCACCATCAGGGCCGCCGAACCGCCGATCGTCGTCATCACCACCAACCGGACGCGCGAGATTCACGACGCGCTGAAGCGGCGCTGCCTCTACCACTGGGTGGACTATCCCGGCGCCGCGCTGGAGATGGAAATCATCCGCCGCAAGGTTCCGGCCTGCGCGGCTGCCCTGTCGCGGCAGGTGGTCGCCTATGTGCAGCGGCTGCGCCAAATCGATCTCTTCAAGAACCCCGGCGTCGCGGAAACCCTCGACTGGGCCACCGCGCTGACGGAACTGGACAGGCTGGCGCTGGATCCCGAGACGATCTCCGACACGCTGGGGACACTGCTGAAATACCAGGACGACATCGACCGTGTCCGGGGAGACGAGGGGAGAAGATTGCTCTCCGAGGTGAAGGCCGACCTTCTCGCGGCGGGGTGAATGATGCAGGCACCGGCAAGTCAGGATCAGAAGGACCGACCGAGCCGGCCACCGGAAGGCGGAAAGCTCGCGGAGAATATCGTCCATTTTTCCCGGGTGCTGAGACGGGCGGGGTTGAAGACCGGGCCGGGCGATTCCGCCGACGCGATCAATGCGATCCTGGCGATCGGTCCGGGTTCGCGCGATGAATTCCATGCCGCGTTGTCGGCTGTCTTCATCCGGCGACATGAAGACCAGCCGGTGTTCGACGAAGCCTTCCAGCTTTTCTGGCGCTCACGCGACCTCGTCGGGAAGATGATCGCGCTGATGTCGCCGAAGGCTGCGGACAACCGGGCACCGGCAAAGCCCAGGCCGGGGCACGGCCGGGTCGCAGACGCCCTGGCACCGGCTCCGCCGCAAACGCGCGCGGAGGAGCTACCGGAGATCGATGTCGACGCGCGCCTGACCTCCTCGCAGCGAGAGTTGCTGAAACGGATGGATTTCGCCCAGATGTCGGCGGCGGAGCTCGCCATGGCGCGCCGTGAGATCGCCCGTCTCGTCATGCCGTTCAGCGAGTACCCGACCCGGCGTT
>JAEZHO010000369.1 GCA_023416545.1 Pseudomonadota bacterium | reverse complement strand
GGAGACGGGCGGCGCGCGTGTCGTCACTGCCGAGGATGCGGGCCTCGACGGAGACGCCATGGAGGCGGAAGCCTGGGCCTATCTCGCCGTCAGGAGCTTGAAGGGCCTGCCGCTCACATTTCCCGGAACGACCGGGGTCCGGGAGGCCGTGACAGGCGGAATTCTTGCCTCTCCATCAGGCAGGGGATGTTAATCTTTTTGTCTTTACTTGCCGCGAAAAAGCGGTTCGATAGGTACCGTCCATTCCGCCAGCTGGTTGTCCATGTCTGCTGCCGCACTGTTTTTATGGGTGAATTTTTGCATCGGCGTTTGCTTCAGCGCCGTGTTCGCAATTGTTTCCATTTACAGTCGCTGGCGGGCGGTCGCGCTTCTGTTTTCGGCAGGTCTTTTCATCGCTTCCCTCACGATGCCCGCGGAACTCGGGGTCGCCTATTCCGCCTATCCCGGCCTGTGGGCAATAGCCGTCTACGGGACGGTTCTGGCGGGCCTGGTCCTGTTGAACCGCGGAGTGGCAATCCTCTACGACAGGCCCTTTTCGGTATGGGCGGACGTCGCGACATTCGCGGCGGGCATGGCGGCCTTCCTCGTGGTCAAGGACATTCCGAGGTCATGGTGGGTCTACGGGTTCGCCTATCAGACACCCTATGCGCTGATAACCTTTGCCGCCGCAATCAACGTCCTGTTGTCTGAACGCCGGACCACGATGGACAGGGCGCTTGGCATCGTCCTGGCGATCAGCGGCCTGCATTTCCTGCTCAAAGCGACGCTTTCCAGCATTCTCGGACCGGGCGCGACGGCAAGCGACTACATTTCCACGTCCTATGCCGCGGTGTCGCAGAGCATCACGGCGGTGCTGATCGTCGCGGTCGGCCTGATGTTACTTGCCGTCCTGACACTGGACATCATGGCCGTGGAGCGGCGCCATGCCGAGCACGACAGCCTTTCCGGCCTCAGCAATCGCAGGGGGTTCGAGAAGGCCGCGCAGAATGCGATCAGGAGATCCGGCCAAAGTCAGCATGCGCTCATCCTGTGCGACCTCGACCATTTCAAGTCGATCAACGACACCTATGGTCACCACGCCGGCGACATGGTGATCCATTCCTTCGCGACGATGGTTTCGGCACAAGCCGGACCCGATGCGATCGTCGGGCGGATCGGCGGAGAGGAGTTCGCTGTGCTGCTTCCCGGGACGTCGCAGGCGACTGCCGCCTCCGTGGCGGAAACGCTTCGCGCCGGCGCCTGCAGGATGACGATACCCGGCCTGCAGGGCGTCGTAACCGCAAGCTTCGGTGTGGCGGCCATTCCGTCGAACGGCGACCTTTCCACTGCGCTGCGCCGTGCCGATTCCGCTCTCTACGATGCCAAGCGGGGCGGCCGCGATCGCGTCCGGCAGGCAGACAGCCTGGCCGCCTGACCGCCTGACCTTCCGGCTAGTTTCCCTGTTGTCGAACGCAAGCGGCCGCCCGGAGGCGGCCGCTTAGCTTGAAATCGGTGTTTTCTGATTAACGGATGCGCTTTGCAGCCGGCTCGGGGACGAGTTCGCCGTCGAGGCGGCGATCGAGGTAGTCCTCGCATTCCGCCAGGAGCTTGTCGACCTGGCCGTTGAAGAAGTGGTTGGCCCCTTCGACGGTCTTGTGGGTGATCAGGATGCCCTTCTGGGTCTTCAGCTTGTCGACCAGTCCGAGGACATCCTTTTCCGGCGCCACCTTGTCGGCATCGCCATGGATGATCAGGCCGGAGGAGGGGCAGGGTGCGAGGAAGGAGAAGTCGTAGGTGTTCGGCTGCGGCGCGATCGACATGAAGCCTTCGATCTCCGGCCGGCGCATCAGCAGCTGCATGCCAATCCAGGCGCCGAAGGAGTAGCCGGCGACCCAGCAGCTCTTCGAATCGGGGTGGAGGCTCTGGACCCAGTCGAGGGCGGAGGCCGCGTCGGAAAGCTCGCCGGCGCCATGGTCGAACTCGCCCTGGCTGCGCCCGATGCCACGGAAGTTGAACCGGAGCGTCGTGAAGCCGCGCTTCTGGAACATGTAGAAGAGTTGGTAGACGATCTGGTTGTTCATCGTGCCGCCGAACTGGGGGTGCGGATGCAGGATGATCGCTATCGGCGCGCTCTTTTCCTTCGAGGGCTGATAGCGGCCTTCCAGGCGGCCAGCGGGGCCGTTGAAGATGACTTCGGGCATGAGTACTCCGGTCACATGTTCAGTTCTGGTGCCGAGCGCCAAGTCCAGACTTGACGAAGCATGTCAGCTTTTCTAGAACTCAGTTTAGAACTATTCGAAAGTTGAGGCCCGTGGGCCCGATCGACGTCTCATAAGGCAAGCGTGTCCGAGATTTCAAGGAAAATACGGTTGTTCACGAGGCCGCATCCGGCTCGGTTGAGCATCTAGGAAGGGAAACGAAACCGGCAATGGCTCCTGCACGTGTCTACATGGACTGGAACGCGACGGCACCGCTCGGTGAACCGGCACGGCTGGCCATGCTCGGCGCTCTGCAACTGCCGGGAAATGCCTCTTCCGTTCATTCCGAGGGACGCGCAGCACGTGCCGCACTGGAAAAGGCGCGGCGGCAGGTGGCGGCGCTGGTGAATGCGGACCCGGCGCACGTGATCTTCACGAGTGGCGCGACGGAGGCGGCCA
>JAEZHO010000359.1 GCA_023416545.1 Pseudomonadota bacterium | reverse complement strand
TGGCTGACAATGATGCGGAACCGACCGCGCAGGCGCTGGTGCACGAGATGCGGAGCGCGTCGCCCTTCGAGATCGAATACGTGCATTGCCCGAAATCGAATATCTCGATCGCGCGGAATGCCTGCCTGTCCGCCAGCAGGAGCGACTATCTTGCATTCATCGATGACGACGAAGTTGCAACGCCGTCATGGCTGCGGGAACTCGTCCAGACCATCCGGTCCATCGGCGCCGATGCGGTGCTCGGGCCTGTCCGGGCGATCTACGATACCGACGCGCCCGGATGGATGAGGCGCGGCGACGTGCATTCCACCATGCCCGTTTGGGTCTCCGGGGTGATCCGGACGGGCTATACCTGCAACGTGATCCTCGACATGCGCTCGCCCCATGTTGCTGGTCGCCGGTTCGACCTGTCGCTTGGACAAAGCGGTGGCGAGGACACGCAGTTCTTCTCGGCCATGACCGATGAGGGCGGCAGGATCGCCTTCGCGCCGGGGGCGTTCCTCGACGAGCCGGTCCCCGCGGCACGGGCGAGCTTTTCATGGCTCGCCAAGCGCCGGTTCCGGTCAGGGCAGACGCATGGACGCATCATCGCGAGCAAGTCCGCGGGCAGCGGACGGTTCGCGCAGTCCGGGCTTGCCCTCGGGAAGTCGGTCTATTGCACTTTCGCAGCGCTGATGAGGGCCCCGATGCCTGTCCGGCGCAATCAATTCATTCTGCGCGCTATCCTGCATGCCGGCGCCGTCGCCGGCCTTCTGGGGATGCGCGAGGTTCGTCAGTACGGACTGGTGGAGGTATCATGAGCGACGCATCGCAACAGCCTGACGTGACGTTTGTCATCGCCGCCTACAATGCGGAGCAGACGCTGCCCCGCGCGATCGAAAGCGCTCTTTCGCAGGTATCGGTGGATGTCGAGGTCGTCGTGGTGGACGATTGCTCCACCGACGGGACGCTCGAAGCCGCCCGCGCCTTCAACGATCCCCGGGTCCGGGTGATCCGGCAGGCAACCAACGGCGGACCGGGCAGGGCGCGCAATATCGGCATCGCCACGGCGACCGGCAAATGGATCGCGGTCCTCGATGCCGACGATGCGGTGCTGCCGAGGCGTTCAATCGCGATGATCGAGCGGGCGGCCGCAAGCGGCGCGGAGGTCGTGGTCGACAATCTCGAGGTCGTTCCCCTCGGCGAGGGCCACGCCTATCGTATGTTCGAGGACGGGGCGCTTTCGCTTCGCAGGGAAATAACCCTCACGGACTACATCGATTCCAACGTGATTTTCCGCGAGACCTTCAACTTCGGCTACATGAAGCCGATCTACCTGCGCGAGTTCATCCAGCGTCACGACCTTCGCTTCGACGAGAGCCTGAGGATCGGCGAGGACTACATCATGATGGCCTCCGCGCTTGCCAGCGGAGCCCGATGCGCGGTCGAGCCTTCCGTCGGCTACGTCTATTATCTGATGCAGGGCTCCATCTCTCGCGTGCTGGAACTGCACCACGTGGATTCCATGCTGGCCGCGGACCAGGCTTTTCTCGACCGTTTCCCGCTGAAGGGAAGCGCTCTCGCCGCACAGTATCGCCGCACGCACAGCCTGGTGGAGGCACGCGCCTTTCTGGTGCTGGTCCAGGCGATCAAGAGGCGGTCGCCGGCCGGGATCATCCGGACGGCGGTCGCTCACCCGGCGGCGCTGCGCCACCTGCGGATGCCGATTGCCGTGCGGCTTCGACGCCTACTCTCGCGCTCATCCGTATGGCAGCGACGCGCCAGCTCCCGGAAAGGCGGGGTCCGGCAGGCAGGATAGAGGGCATGCCGATCAGCGGCGTGACCGCACAAGAACCATCCCGAGGGCTCAGAGGCAGTTCCTCGAGCCCGAATGCAAACAGGTTCCGCATCTTGCGGCCCCAAAAGAATCCGAGGTGAACCGACATGGACCAGATGAGTTTTCGATCGCGGTCGATGTTCAGGAACAACGAGCCGGACGGCGACAGTTTCATCGACCTGGACAAGCTCTGGGCAGCCGTGGTGCGGCGGCTCGGGATCATCATCGCCTGCGTCATCGCGTCGATGGTCCTTGCCGGGATCTATCTGTTCGCGGCGCCGCCGACCTATACCGCGATGACCCAGATCCTGATCGACGACGATCTCTCGCGTTTCGCCGAAGAGCAGACGGACGTGCAGAGCGCCCAGCAGATCGACAATCGCATGTCGAGCGCTGTCGAGATCCTCAAATCCAAGGCGCTGGCGCTTCGCGTGGTGGACGATGCCCAACTTGCGGACAACGAACTGATCACCGATCCGCCGCGATCGCCGGTCGATTTCATCAAGAGTACCGTGAAAAGCGTCGTCTTCGCGCTTACGCCCGCCAAGCCGCCGGTGCCTGAAGAACAAGCGCGCAACGGGCGTCGCGAAAAGGCGGCCGCGGTTCTTCAACAGTCTCTCAACGTCAACCGGGTCGGTCGCAGTTCCGTCATCGCGCTCGCCGCCGCATCGCCCGATCCGCTGCTTTCCGCGAAGATCGCCAAAATCTATGCCAATGCCTATATCGAGGAGCAGCTGAATGCGAATTTCGACGCAAGCGAGAGGGCATCGGTCTGGCTTCAGGAGAGGTTGAACGATCTCAACGCGCGCTCGCAGGAAGCATCGCTGGCCGTCGAACGCTACAAGCGGGAGCACGGGCTCGTTTCCCCGCGGGGTGAATTGCTCTCGACGCAGCAACTGGCGGACCTCAACAGCCAGCTGATCGTCGCCCAGGCGGACGCCGCCACAGCCTCTGCCCGCTACCAGCAGTACAAGGCGATCATCGACCAGGGACCCGAAGCAGCGGTCAACAATGCGGTCGTTTCCACCAGGGAAACCGACAATTCGATCCTCCAGGACCTTCGCAAGAGATATCTTGCCGCCCATCAGCGGGAGCAGGCGATCGTCGAGCAGTTCGGTGCGGAGCACCGCCAGGCGGTTGCGCTGAAAGTGGAGAAGGAAGACCTTTCCCAGCAGATCTACCGGGAACTGGAGCAGTTGACCGGCAGCTTCCGCAACGAGTTCGAAGTGGCGAGTTCGCGCGAAAAATCGCTGCGCGAGAGTATCGAAAAGGTCGCGGGGACGAATTCCGAGGCGAATGTCTCCATGGTCCAACTGGCCGAACTGGAGCAGAAGGCGGCGGCGCTGAAGACGCTCTACCAGTCCTATCTGGCCCGATTCGAGCAGGCATCACAGCAGCAGTCATTCCCGATAGCGAAGGCACGGGTGATCTCCGAGGCGGGCGTGCCCACGGCCCCGTCCAGTCCCCGCAAGACCCTGACCATGGCGCTCTCCATCGTGCTCGGCCTGATGGCCGGCGGTGGGGTGGCGGGCTTCCTCGAAATGCGCGAACGCTACTTCAGGACGGGCGAGGACGTGCAGGCTAAGCTCCGCATGCGCTTCCTCGGCTATCTGCCGCTGATCACGGCCAAGAAGCTCACGGCCCAGGCGCCAACGGGCGAGGAGGGGGAGCAGCCCCCGGAAGGCCAGTCGATCGATTTCCGCGAGATGATGCGCTACGCGGTCGATGCGCCGCGCTCGAGCTTTGCAGAGACGTTGCGGAACACGCGGCTTGCTTGCGATGTCGTTCTGCAGGGGAAGAAACCCCGGGTCATCGGCGTCGTCTCCTGCCTTCCCGGCGAAGGCAAGTCCACGGTCGCGGCGAACTTCGCCGGACTTCTTGCTGCCAGCGGCGTGCGAACGCTTGTCGTGGACGCGGACCTGCGGAACCCCGGGCTCACCCGCATGCTGTCGGCCGAGCCGAAGGTCGGGCTTGTCGAGGTGGCGCTGGGGCAGGCCGAATGGACGCAGGCAGTGCGGGTGGATCGCCGCTCGAAACTTGCGATCCTGCCGGTCGCGAGCGGTTCCACCAAGCTTTCGCATACGAGCGAACTTCTGTCCTCTTCGGGAATGGCGCAACTGCTGGACAGTGCCCGCGAGACCTTCGACGTCATCGTCGTCGACCTCGCCCCGCTCGTGCCGGTCATCGACGCGAAAGCCATCGAGCCGCAGGTGGACGGCTTCATCTTTGTCACGCAGTGGGGCGTCACGCCGGCGACGACCGTGCAGAACGTTCTGGCAGCGGAACCCCAGATCGCTTCCAAGGTGATCGGCGTGGTCCTGAACAAGACCGACATGGAACGGTTGCGCCGCTATGCCGATCCCGGGACCCCGGAGCAATTCCGGCAGCGGTACATGTTCTACTACGAGAGCTGAGAGGGCGGAGCGACCTTGCCGCCCGGCGGCTAATCGAGCTCCTGCACGCCGCCGCCGGACACGGTGAGGATCTGGCCGCTGATCCATGACGCCGCGCCCGAGCACAGGAAGAGTGCGGCATAGGCGATATCGTCCGGCTCTCCCAGACGACCGAGCGGGGTGTGCTTCAGCATAGCCGCCTCAGCTTCGGGCGTCAGAACTGAGGCGAGGGCGGCGGTCCGGATCGCCCCGGGCGCAATGGCATTCACCCTTACTCCCATCTCACCGAGGTCGAAGGCGATGTTTCGCGTCAGATGATTGAGCGCGGCCTTGGAGGAACTGTAGGACGCCATCCGCACGTTCTTGTTTTCGCCCGCCATGGAGGAAATGTTGAGGACCGCCCCGTTGCCTGCCTCTGCGAGGTGAGGGGAGGCGAGCTGCGCCAATCGAAAAACCGAAAAGACGTTCAGTTCATATGCCCACCGGAAGTCGCTCATGGGCATGTTGAAGGGTTTGGGTCCCCCGCCGCCGGCATTGTTTACGAGGATGGAAAGCTTGCCGAAACGGTTGATCGATGTCTGGACCAGGGCCTGCAGGTCGTCATCCTTGGTGACGTTGCAGGCGACCCCTATGGCATTCCCACCGGCCTCCCTGATTTCGGCCGCCACCGTCTCGGCGGCATCGGCGCGCAGGTCGCTGATGACGACACTCGCTCCGGCGCTTGCGAAGAGAACCCCGATGGCACGGCCGATCCCCGCACCGGCGCCGGTGACGATGGCCACGTGCCCGTCCAGACGAAACTTCGCGCCATCGAACATTGCGTGCTCCCCTCCAGCGCTGGGTGCGAGCCTGACAATTCAGGGGCCGGAACTTCCCTGCCGACTGACGGCCGCGCCACGGTTCCCGTCACTAGACCCCATTCTGCAGGGGGGCTCATTGCTCACGGTCAATTCCGTACCCCTTGCGGGAGGCTACGCGTTGCCGCCACCTGCCGGCCGAACAATGGCACTCCTACAGCGAGTAGCGCGCTTCCATCAGGTCGATCTCGCTCACAAGCCGGCGCATGAGGTCGTCGGGAATTTCTCCCTTGCGGGCCAGGCGGAAGTATTCGTCCCGCTGAGCCCTGAGGGCTCCAAGCCGGAGACGGCGGTCTGCCGCCTCAATCTTCCGAAATGTATCGATCTCGTCGTCCGTGCCGGCCCGCCCGTCGATGCGACGGCGATACATTTCCGTCAGCCTCGACGCGACGTCGGCGTAAAGCTCGGAGTCCGGCCCCTCTTCCGTCACGGCTTGCTGAAGGCGGCTGATCATCCGGATCGCAGCCTCGGCTGCGCTCGCGCGGGCCATGTCCTCGGCGTGGCGATGGTTGGGTTCCGGAGGAAGCTCGATACCCTTCAGCACCATCGGAAGTCCTATGGTCGCGGCAATCAGGGATAGGACGATGACGCCGGCTGCGAGGAAGATCGCCAGGTCGCGGGCGGGAAAGGGCGTGCCGTCGTTCATCAGGAACGGCAGCGTCAGGATGCCTGCGAGGGTGACCGCGCCGCGGGTTCCTCCAAGGGAGGTCGCGACCAACAGGCGCCAACCGGGCCTGGAGGCGTGCTTTCCTGCAGGAGCCGCTCCGAACCACGTAAACCGGAACGACACCCAGACCCAGGCGAAGCGCAGGAGCGCGAGGCCCGCGGTGATGGCGATCACGTAGACCACCAACCACACCGGGTGAAGATGTCCTGTTTCGCGGACGATCCTTGCCGCACCTGACGCGATCCGCGGCAACTGCTCGCCGAAGAGAACAAAGATCATTCCGTTCAGCGCGAAATGCAGGGTATCCCATACGGCGTTGCGGCCGACGCGCGTCGTCGCCATCGCCGCACCGCGCAATTCGACGTAGCTCATGGTGATACCGGCGGCCACTGCGGCAAGGATGCCGGAGCAGCCCAGATGTTCGGCCAACTGATAGGCGCCGAACGGCAGCACGAGGCTGAGAAGGATTTCCGAGCCCGACTCCTCGCCGTATCGACGCACGAGCGCCTGCTTGACGGTCATCACAAATAGGACGGTACCGGTTCCGAGCGCCACGCCCCCCAGGGCGAGCCACAGAAAGGTTCCGAAGGCGTCCAGGAGCGAAAACGTCCCGGTCAGGGCGGCGGCAACCGCAAGCCGCATGCAGACGAGGCCCGACGCATCGTTCAGCAGCGCTTCGCCTTCGAGGATCTGCATAAGGCGGTGCGGGATCGGAACGCGTGCGGCGACCGCCGAGACCGCGATCGGATCCGTCGGCGAGAGGATGGCGGCAAGCGCGAACGCAACCGCCAGCGGCATCGCCGGGATCATCCAGTGGATGAGGAAGCCGGCGCCGAGCACGGTGAAGACGACGAGGCCCATCGCAAGGGAGAGTATCGTCCCCTTGTTGCGGAGCAGGCCTTCCTTCGGGATGCGCCATCCGTCCAGGAACATCAGCGGCGGCAGGAAAAGAAAGAAGAATATCTCGGGTTGAAGCCTCACCCCGCTATGGGTGAACCCGGCGATGGCTGCTCCCAGCGCGATCTGGACAAGCGGCAAGGGGACGGCGACCGGGGACAGGCGCGATATCGTGCCGCTCAATATCACTGCGAGGATGAAGATCAGCGCGATCGTAATGCTTTGCATTTCCCGCCCCATTGTTTCCGCAAGAGCGGCGTGGATAGGAGATACGGCGTGTCGATTGGCGAGAGCTATCCGGCGACCATCAGGGTCTCTTCCCGGCCATAACCTGCTCGACGCCTCCAGCATTTCCGGCTCCGGAAGCCGGTTTTCTTCATCATGAGACGGATTGCTAAGTTAGCTGATGGTGATGGAGGCGGCAATCTGCGAGAAGGCGGGATAGAAGGTGAGGCTGGTTGGCCGGAGAGCCCAATTGGCCGGCGGGGGCAAAAAATTCAGCGGGGGATGCAAGATGGAGCCGACCGGCTCCGTATACTCCCACATGAACGACAGGAAGAGCATGCTCGACGTACTGGGGCAACTGACGGCATTGAGGCGCTACGCACGTTCCCTGTCCCGCAATGCGGTCGATGCGGAAGACCTTGTGCACGATGCGCTGATACGAGCCTACGAGCGGCGCTCGACCTTCCGGCCCGGAGCCAATCTCAGAGGCTGGCTCATGTCCATCCTTCACAATGTGCATGTCGACCGGACCCGGTCCGACACCGCACGCGTGCGGCGGGA
>JAEZHO010000331.1 GCA_023416545.1 Pseudomonadota bacterium | reverse complement strand
GGGCCGCGACCACTTCGGCGCGGACATAGCCGAAGGTCATCGTCTCGTCGGAGGGCCGGCGGGCGATACGGCGCGCGAAGGTGGCGATGACGAGCGACGCCGCATCGCTGAAATTGTGAAGCGCATCGGCGATCAGCGACAGGCTGCCCGACACGATGCCGCCGACGATCTGCACCAGTGTGAGGACGACGTTGACGCCGATCGCCCAGACCATGCGGCGGTCGCCTGACTCGCCGCCGTGGTGGTGGTGATGGTGGTGGTGGCGATGAGGAGGATGATGATGGCTCATCCGGTTTTCCCTTCGCGGCTTCTCGACCTGCAACAGGCGCCGGGTTCAAACGCTATATCGGGCGGCGCGGAAATGCTTCAACCATCCGGCGCCTCCGGCTTGCCGGGCTTGCGCTTCGTCAGCCCCAGCCTGATCTGCTTCTCGATCTCGAGGATGGCGAAGAAGGCCGCGCCGATCGCGACAATGAGGAAACCGTCGTCGAGAGGAATGGATCGGGTGCCGAAGACCTGCTGAAGCGGCGGCAGGTAGGTGACCGCGAACTGGGCGACGACGACGATGGCGACGACGACCCAGACCACGCGGGTGCCGCGGACCGCCGCCCAGGTGAGCGAGGTTCCGTGCATGTTGCGGATGAAGAAGAGGTGGAAGATTTCCAGCACCACGATCATGTTCATCGCCATGGTCTGGGCGAGCGCTAGCGGATAGCCGCGACCGAGCGCATAGCTGAAGAGGCTGAAGATGGAGGCGAGGAAAAGCACGGAAACCAGCGCCACGTGCCAGACCAGCGCGCCGGACATGATCGGCGCCTCGCGCGGGCGCGGCGGGCGATCCATGGTTCCGGCTTCCGTCGGCTCGAAGGCGAGCGCGAGGCCGAGCGTCACCGCCGTGATCAGGTTTATCCAGAGGATCTGGACCGCCGTGACCGGCAGGGCGAGGCCGGCGAGAAGCGCGAGAATCACCGTCACCGCCTCGCCGGCATTGGTCGGCAGCGTCCAGCTGATGACCTTGCGCAGGTTGTCGTAGACGGTACGGCCCTCGCGCACCGCCGCGGCGATGGTCGCGAAGTTGTCGTCCGCGAGCACGAGGTCGGCCGCCTCCTTGGCGGCCTCCGACCCCTTGAGGCCCATGGCGATGCCGGCATCGGCGCGCTTGAGGGCCGGCGCGTCGTTGACGCCGTCGCCGGTCATGGCGACCGACAGGCCGTTCGCCTGCAGCGCCCTCACCAGCCGCAGCTTGTGTTCGGGACTGGTGCGGGCAAAGACGTCGACCGTCTGCACCTCGCTCGCAAGCTCGCTGTCGTCCAGCTTGTCGATATCGGCGCCTGTGAGGACGCGGCCGGAATTCTGCAGCCCGATCTGGCCGGCGATCGCGAGCGCGGTGCCGGCATGGTCGCCGGTGATCATCTTGACCCGGATGCCGGCGGAACGGCATTCGGCGACGGCGGCGATCGCTTCCTGGCGCGGCGGATCGATCAGCCCGACGAGACCCAGGAAGGCCAGGCTGCCGGGCAGGCCCGCCTCGTCGATCTCCCGGCCCGCCTCCTGCCGCTCGGCAAACGCCAGCACCCGAAGGCCGCGCATGGCCATCGCCTCGGCGCGCTCGTGCCAGCGGTCGTAGTCGATGCCGGCGCACATGCGCAGCACGCGTTCCGGCGCCCCCTTCACATAGGTGACGCGGTTGCCTGCCTCCTCGACGAGGACGGCCATGTAACGGTGGCGGCTGTCGAAGGGGACGGCATCGATCCGCCTTGCGTCGTTCCGGTGGCCGGCCTTGCCGGCAAAAGCCAGGAGTGCCCCCTCCATCGGATCGCCCTCCACCGTCCAGTGGTCGCCGCGGAAGGTCAGGGCCGCATCGTTGCAGAGGGCCGCGGCGGCAGCGAGACGGGACAGGTCGCCGGCCGGGGTAATGGCGCCCTCCGGCGCATAGCCGTCGCCGGAGACCTCGAAGGCACCTTCGGGCATCTCGACGGCTGCCACCACCATCTCGTTTCGCGTCAGCGTGCCGGTCTTGTCGGTACAGATCACCGAAACGGAGCCGATCGCCTCGATGGCGGGAAGACGCCGGACGATCGCGTGGCGCCGCGCCATGGCCTGCACGCCGATCGCCAGCGTGATCGTCATGACGGCCGGAAGGCCCTCGGGGATCGCGGCGACGGCGATACCGACCACCACCATGAAGGTCTCCGAGAAGTCGCGGTTGCCGACATAGTAGGTGTAGACGAGGAGCAGGCCGGAGGCGACGAGGATGAGGAAGGTAAGCCAGCGGGCGAAATGATCCATCTGCTGGACGAGCGGCGTGGTGATCTCTTCCACCTCGGCGAGAAGGCCGCCGATCCGGCCGATTTCCGTCGCTCGTCCGGTGGAGACGACGACGCCGCGGGCCGTCCCCTTGGTGACCAGCGTGCCGGACCAGAGCATGGAACGGCGGTCACCGAGGGCTGCGTCCTCGGCAACCGGTCCGACAGCCTTGTCGACCGGAACGGATTCACCGGTCAGCACCGCTTCCTGGGCACTCAGACCGCGCGCCTCCAGCAACCGCAGGTCGGCTGGAACCTTGTCGCCGGCCTCCAGCAGCACGACGTCGCCCGGGACGAGGTCCGTGCCATCCACCGTGACCCGGCGACCGTCCCTGAGGACCGCCGCATTCGGCGCCAGCATGTTGCGGATCGCCGTCATGGCGGATTCCGCCTTGCCTTCCTGGATGAAGCCGATCACCGCGTTTGCAATCACGACCGCCACGATGACGCCGGTATCCACCCAGTGCTGCAGGAGAGCGGTGACGATGGCAGCACCGATCAGCACGTAGATCAGGACATTGTTGAACTGGCCGAGAAACCTTCGGAGCGCGCTGCGCCCCTGCGCAGCCGGAAGCCTGTTCGGACCGACGAGGGCCAGCCGGCGCGCCGCCTCCGTCGCGGTGAGCCCGTCGGCTTGCGTCTTCAGAGCGGCAAGGCATTCCTCAGCCGGACGGGCATGGGCGTTGGAGACGGCGAAAACTTCATCCGGCATGGCGTCCTGTCCTTTGCGGCATCGATGGTACCGCTTCCCCTACATTCCGCACTATAGCGAAGGCCCGTCAACGGCGGTTGACTGAAATCAACGGAATTGAGCGGCGCCCGGTGGGGTCGGACGATGCGGGCGACAGGAGCGGCGGCAGCCGGACGGGACCGAGGGCGGACGAGGCGACAGGCTCGGCCCGCCGCCACGGGTTCGGTTACTGGATGGCCGGAACGGCCTTCAGGTAGGCGGCGATCGCCTCGAGATCCTCCTGCGGCAGGTGCGAGAGGTTCTTCTGCACCTCGACCATTGAGCCGCCGACAGAATCGTAATCCGGCGTGAAGCCCGTCTGGAAATAGCTGACCAGATCGCCCTCGCTCCAGGAGCCGACCGATCGCGAGCCGGGGGTGATGTTGGGGATACGGCCCTCGCCTTCCGGATTGGGGCCGCCGGCGAGCCATTGCCCCGACTGAAGACCGCCAAGCGCGTTGCGGGGCGTGTGGCATTCGCCACAGTGGCCGGGTCCCTCGACGAGGTGCTGGCCCCGCTTCAGCTTCTCGTCGGCGGAGGCGAGCTCGACCCGCGGCTCGTCGCCGAAGAACAGGAACTTCCAGCCGCCGAGGGCGGCGCGCATGTTGAAGGGGAAGGAAAGCTCGTGCGCCGGCGCGACATTGCTGCTGGCCGGAAGGGTCTGCATGTAGCCGAAGAGATCGTTGATCTCCTGCGGGCTCATGCGGGCATAGGACGTGTAGGGGAAGGACGGATAGAGGTGCTCGCCCTGCCGTCCGACGCCGCGCAGCATGGCATTGCCGAATTCCGCCAGCGTCCAGCTGCCGATGCCGGCCTGCGGATCGGGGGAGATGTTCGGCACGTGAAAGGTGCCGAAGGGGCTGGTGAGCGCAAGCCCGCCGGACATGACCTTGACGTCCTCGCCGGTCGCACCCTTGGCCGCGTGACAGCCAGCGCAACCGCCTGCCCAGAACAGCATCTCGCCGCGGGCGAGATCGGGCTCGCCGAGATTGGCGAAGGTCTCCTGCGGCAGCGGGGCCGGCTTCGTCAGGAACCAGGCCGCCGCCACGCCAACCGCAACCACCGCCGCTCCGGCACCGAGCACCCGTCTCCAACGCAACGCCATTTCATGTCTCTCCAATCATTCGGCCCGATGCCGGCGCGACGGGGCCGCCGCCGGCATTGGGGTAAGCAATTACTGTTTCTTCGCCCGGAAGGTCTCGTGACAGTCCGAGCAGGTGGCCCCGAGCGTCCTCATGGCCGCGCCGACACTTGCCTGATCGGCCGGCAGGGACGCAAGCAGCGCCTGGGCCTCGGTGTGAAGCTTCTCCGCATCGGCGCGGAATTCCTCCGGCTTTTCCCAGATCGCAGGCAGCGCCTCGGTCTCGTGGCCGGTTTCCGTGCCCGGCGGGAACTGGTCCGGGAAGGCCTGGATATTGGTGCTGATCGTGGTCAGCGACTGCTGGACCACCGCGGCGTCATAGGGTTTCTCCCCCTTGGCGATGGCGCCGAGCGCCCCGACCGCCTGGCCTATCCCCTTCATCAGCTTCTCCCGCACCACCTGCGGCGCCTCCTGGGCCAGCGCCGGGGAAAGGGCGGGGGTGAGAAAGAGACAGACGGAAGCGGCAATCAAACAGGACCTCAGCATTCGCTATTCCTCCCGAAGCGCCGGCAGCGCCGGCCGTTGAAAACGGCCCACGATGCCCCCGGCGGCGGAGGGGAGAAAGTCACAAGGCGGTGAAGCCTCGCCACGACGCTGCGTCGCACGGCAGGGGCGGCGGCAGCGGCGACAGTCGCGTCGCCACCCTGCCGGCCTGGCCTCAGCGCTTGACGCGATAGGTTTCGTGGCAGTCGCCGCAGGTGGCGCCGAGCGTCTTCATGGCCGCGCCGACACCGGCCTGATCGGCGGGAAGGGAGGCGAGAAGCGTATCGGCGGCGGCGCCGAGCTTGTCGGACTTCTCGGTGAAGTCGGCCATGTTTTCCCAGATCGCCGGGGCGGCTTCCGAATCGGAGCCCGTCTCGGTGCCGGCCGGGAACTGGTTCGGGAACGCCTTGGCATCCGTGCTGATCGTCTGGAGTGCGGCCTTCACGACCTCCGCATCATAGGGCTTCTCGCCCTTGGCGATCGCGCCCAAAGCTCCCATCGACTTGCCGATTGCCTTCATCTGCTCTTGCCGCACGACCTGCGGTTCCTGGGCGACGGCAGCGGACATACCAAGACAGCCGATCACGGCGGCCAGAGCGAGGGACTTAAGGTGCATGCAGTGGTCTCCTTGTTACGCCGCGAAGCAGCGTTGATGATGCGCCGCAACATGGCTGCTTCGACGTCTGGAACAAAGTAACAACCCGGTGATTTCAACGGGAAAATGCAGGAATCGACGGCAGCGAACGCCCGGTCGGCGGAAGCCTTTTGTTCACCTGCGCATGCGATCCTGCCGCCGGTGAAGGAAAGCTGCCATGGACAAGAACACGGGCGCCACCCGCCATGCCGATGTCGAGACGGGCCTGTTCGCATACCTGGCCCTCCTTGCGTGCGCGCTGCTTTTCTGGCTCCACCTGAGCGGGCAGAACCTCTCGTCGCTGTTCTGGACCGATCGCGACTTCGCCAACTACTGGATCGCCTCTAAGCTTGCGCTGGAGGGGCGCGTCCTCGACCTCTTCAGCGGCCAGGACGTCTATTTCGCCAGCATGCGGGAGGTGTTCGGCCCGGACTATCCCTGGCACAACTGGAGCTATCCGCCCCATTACGTGATGCTCATCCTGCCGCTCGCCTACCTGCCCTACGTCGAAAGCGGGATCGTCTTCGAGCTTGTCACGCTGGCGCTCTTCCTGCACGCGGCGCGACTTGCCCGGCCACCGGAAACGAGCGGCTACTGGCTGCTCCTCCTGCCGATCATCGCCTGCAACCTGCATCTTGCGCAGAACGGCTTCCTGACCGCGGCGCTGATGCTCTACGGGCTATCGCTGCGTTATCGCCGACCGATCATCGCCGGCATCGCGATCGGCCTCTTGACGATCAAGCCGCAGGTCGGCCTTCTCCTGCCCTTCCTGCTGGTCATGGAAGGCCGCTGGCGGACGATCCTTGCCACCGCGCTGACGGCCATCGCGGCAGCGGCACTTTCCGCTCTCCTCTTCGGGGTCGATGCCTGGGCCGGCTACATCGCCCACAACCTCCCCTACCAGACGGTCGTGATGACTGAGTTCGGGGGCTATTTCCTGCACCTCATGCCGTCGCTTTACGGGGCGGCCCGCAGCCTCGACGTCGATGCGGCGACGGCGCTGGCGCTCCATCTTCCGCTGGCCGGGCTTGCGCTCGCGGCCTTCCTCTACGGAACATGGCGCCTCGAGACGCCGGCGGCGCGAAGCCTCTCGCTCATGTTTGCGACCTTCTGCATAGCGCCCTACTCGCTCATCTACGATCTGGGGGCGCTCTGCGCGCTGGCCGCGATCGAGCACGCGCGGGAACGAGTGCGTCCGTCCGGCTCGCCCATCCGGCGCCTGCGCCTCCTGCTGCTTGCGGCAGTCTGCCTGCTGCCGGTCCTCGCCCTTCCCTTCTCGCTCGGCGGCCTGCCGATCGCCCCTGTCGTCCTCGTTCTCGGCTGGATGGCGGCCACGGCATCCCTTCCCACTCGACGACCGGTCAGCGCAGCCCTTCCGCAAGGGTGACCAGCGCGACGGTGAGCAGAAGGAGGCCGGCGCCGCGGCCGATCCAGATCGTGGCGGTGGCATTGCCGACGATCGCCTGCCGCGCCCTGCCGGCGGCGAGCGCCAGGCCTCCGTAGACGACAAGCTGCGTCGCCGCCGTCATCAGCGCCATGACGATCGCCTGCGGAAGGAGCGGCCCGAACTCCGGGCGCAGGAACTGCGGATAGACGGCCAGCATGAAGAGATAGGCCTTCGGGTTCATCAGGCAGGTGATGGCACCGCGGCGGAAGGCCTGGCCGTGGCCGGCGGCCTGCCCCGCATCCACCCCCTCGATGACGATCGAGCTGCGGGTCAGCGTGTAGCCGATCCATGCCATGTAGAGCGAGCCGGCGATCAGCAGCGGCCCGAAGAGGACGGGCATGAAGCTTGCCAGGAGCCCGACGCCGAGCGCCCCGTAGAGCGAATGCACCGCTCCGCCCGCCATGATGCCCGCCGTCGCGGCCATGCCGGCGGGCCTGCCCCGGGAGAGCGAACTGGCGAGCACGAAGATCATGTCCATGCCCGGAACGATGATGATGCCGAACAGGAGGGTGAAGAAAAGCCAGAGGTTCTCGCCATAGGTCATGTCAGTTGCCCGTTTCCGCCGCCATGGACCGCAAGGCCGAGCGACTTGTTTTTCCATCCAATCCGGGGCGATATACGGCATGCCTACTGACACCGTTCTGTCAGTTGCGATTGCCGGGAGGAAGCATGCGCAAGGCGTCTCGGCTGTTCGAGATCATCCAGATCCTGAGGCTCGCGCGCCGCCCGGTGACGGCGGCGGAGATCGCCGCACAGCTGGAGGTGACGGCGCGCTCGATCTATCGCGACATCGCCGAACTGCAGGCGATGCGCGTGCCGGTCGAGGGCGGACGCGGCATCGGATATATCCTGAGGCCGGGCTTCACGCTGCCGCCGCTGATGCTGACGGTGGAGGAGACCGAGGCGATCGTGCTGTCGCTGGCGCTCCTGGAGCGGACCGGCGACACGGGCCTGAGGCATGCCGCCAAGCAGGTGAACCGCAAGATCGCCGCCGCCGTGCCGCCGCCGCTTGCCGCAACCTTCAGCGCCAATGCCCTGCATGCCTGGGGAAGCGTCGCGCCGGCACCGGAGGCGGTCGACCTCGCCATGGTGCGCCGGGCGATCCGCGACGAAGAGAAGCTCCGCCTCGACTACCGCGACGAACTCGGACGACTGACGGAGCGGACGATCCGGCCGATCGCGCTCGTCTACTATTCGCAGACGGCCAATATCGTCGCCTGGTGCGAACTCAGGCAGGCGATCCGCAACTTCCGCGCCGACCGGGTGGCGCAGTGCGAGCCCGCCAACGACTTCTTCAGCGGCGAAGGCGAGCCCCTGCGCAGGCTCTGGGTGGAGGGCTGGCAGGCCGATCCCGACGCCTCCCAGGAGGTCAACGCCTCCTCCCTGCGGCGCACCACGCCCCCTCCCCTATGAGGCGCGCGGAAATCGTGCTTAATGCGTCACGGAAACGTGAACGGGGACTTTCGAGAATGCGTTACCTGCCTCTTCTGGGAATGGCGGCCCTCGTGGCGTCGCTCGCCTCCTGCAATTCCATGTCCAAGGAAGAATGCCGCGTCGCCGACTGGGCGGTCGTCGGCGATACGGACGGCGCTGCCGGCCGCGAGCCGCAGGGCCGGTTCGCCGACCACGTGCGCTCCTGCGCCAAGAGCGGTGCCGTGCCGGACCAGACGCGCTGGTACGAGGGCTATCAGGCGGGGCTCCGGCGCTACTGCACGCCGCTTTCCGGCGCATCCGCCGGCGAAGCGGGGCGCAGCTACCACAATGTCTGCCCGCCGGAACTCGCTCCCGGCTTTATGCGCGGCTACAGCCTCGGCCAGCGCGTCTACGATCTTCGCTCGCGCATAGACTCGCTGAATTCCAGCGCCAGCTCCAGCGAATACGAGAGCGACCGGCTGTACGACGACATGAAGAAGGCGTCCGACAAGGACAGGCGTGACATGCGAGACCGGATCGACGACCTGGAGCGGGACCGGCGCCGGGCACGCCGCGAGGCGGACGACCTTGGCTACGAACTCGGCGAGGCCGAGCGCGACCTCGCCTTCTTCCGCCAGAACCCGGCCGCGCCGCCGCTTTCCGGCTACTGACCATGAAAAAGGGCCCCGGCGACGCCGGAGCCCTTTTTCGTCCTGCCGCGGCAGGAATTACTTCGTGGCGGCTTCGTAGCGCTCGAGCACGTAGTCCCAGTTGATCAGGCTGTCGACGAAAGCCTCCAGGTACTTCGGGCGGGCGTTGCGGTAGTCGATATAGTAGGAGTGTTCCCAGACATCGACGCCGAGGATCGGTTCGGCGCCGTGAACGAGCGGGTTCTCGCCGTTCGGGGTCTTGGAGATTTCCAGCTTGCCGTTCTTCACCGACAGCCAGGCCCAGCCGGAGCCGAACTGCGTCGTGCCGGCGGCGACGAAATCGGACTTGAACTTGTCATAGCCGCCGAGATCGCTGTCGATGGCCGCCTGCAGCTTGCCGGGCAGCTTGGTGCCGCCGCCATCCTTCTTCATCCAGTTCCAGAAGTGGAGGTGGTTGTAGTGCTGGCCGGCATTGTTGAACAGGGTCTGGTGGGTGCCGTAGGACTTCTTGATGACCTCTTCCACGGAGAGATCGCCCATGCCCGCTTCGGAGGCCAGCTTGTTGCCGGTGTCCACATAGGCCTTGTGGTGCTTGTCGTGGTGGAATTCCAGCGTCTCCGCCGACATGTAGGGCGACAGCGCGTCGTAGGCATAGGGGAGTTCGGGAAGTACAAAGGCCATGATCTTACTCCTTTTCGGCAAAATACCGTGAACAGCGTCGGGCCGGAACATAGGTTCCAAGCGAACGGGAGGCAACGGCCCGCTTGCCAAAAATCAGGTGGAACGGGGCAAAGACTTGCGGCACTCTCCGCTGCCGGGGAACAGCCCGCCCCCCAACGGAGCCAGCCATGCCACACCGCATCACGCCTGCCACCCTCGCCCTCGTTCTTGCAGCCGGCAGCGTGCCTGCCGCTTCCGACGACGCCTGGGAGGCGTTTGCCAGGACCGTCGAGGAGAAGTGCCTCGCGGCGGCGGCCGACATGATCGACAATCCGCGCGCCGTCGTCGATCCCTTCGGCAGCGAGCGCTTCGGGCTCGCCATCGTCACCGGCAAGGCCAGGGGCGCCGACGCCACGATCAGCCATATCTGCGTGATGGACAAGCAGAGCCAGAGCGTCGAACTCGGGAGCGAGCTTTCGGAGGATCAGGTGCGCG
>JAEZHO010000310.1 GCA_023416545.1 Pseudomonadota bacterium | reverse complement strand
CGCTTGAGCTGGACGTCGATGCCCGACCAGGCCTCTTCCGCCATCTGTCGCGACCTGACGAGGCCGTTGTAGAGAAAGATGCCGTACAGGACGACCAGTACGACGATGGCGAGCAGGATATACATCCGAGTGTCCCCCGAAAAAACAGTGGTTTGGGCGGACACTAGAAAGCTTTTCAGACAGCGTCAAACGGTCGCTGTCAGGCTGCCTCGCGGCCCATCTGCGCGCCGCCTGCATCGGTCAGCAGGAAGGCCTCGCCGCAGGCCTTGGCGAGCGTCCTGACCCGCAGGATATAGCTCTGCCGCTCCGTGACGGAGATCACGCCGCGTGCATCCAGCAGGTTGAAGACATGGCTCGCCTTGATGCACTGGTCGTAGGCGGGGAAGACGCACCGGTGCAGCATCTGGTTGGAATTGTCGCCAGGAGCACCCGCCGCGAGAAGCGCCAGGCACTCCTTCTCCGCGTCGACGAAGTGACGGTGCAGCATGGCAGTATCGGCGAACTCGAAGTTGTGCCGCGAATATTCCTGTTCGGCCTGCAGGAAGACGTCACCGTAGGTGATCTTCTCGTCGCCTTCACGGCCGTTGAAGTTCAGGTCGTAGACATTGTCGACGCCCTGGACGTACATGGCCAGGCGCTCCAAGCCGTAGGTGAGTTCGCCGGAGACCGGCGAGCACTCGATGCCGCAGACCTGCTGGAAATAGGTGAACTGCGAGACTTCCATCCCGTCGCACCAGCATTCCCAGCCGAGACCCCAGGCGCCGAGCGTCGGGCTTTCCCAGTCGTCCTCGACGAAGCGCACGTCGTGCAGCAGCGGATCGAGCCCGATCGCCTTCAACGAGCCGAGATAGAGCTCCTGCAGGTTGGACGGGTTGGGCTTCAGGATCACCTGGTACTGGTAATAGTGCTGCAGCCGGTTGGGGTTTTCGCCGTAGCGCCCGTCCGACGGGCGGCGCGAAGGCTGCACATATGCGGCCTTCCACGGTTTCGGCCCGAGCGCCCGCAGCGTCGTGGCGGGATGGAAGGTACCGGCACCCACCTCCATGTCGTAGGGCTGCAGCACGGCGCAGCCCTTGTCGGCCCAATAGTTGTGGAGCGCGAGGATCAGCCCCTGGAAGGAGCGGGTCGGGGACATGTGGTCAGGAAGGTCGGTCATTGCATCGCCGCGATCGTGGATTTCGATGCGGACGAGTGCCACGCGATGCGGCGAGGGTCAAGGCCCGCGCGGCGCGCGGGCGGCGATAGGCCCGGCGGGGGATCGGCCCGGCGGGGATAGGCAATTCAGGCCAGACGCTGTCCCGTCAGTCCCGAACGCTTCATGATCAGCTGCGAGATCATCTGGTCGCGGCGGTTCGGATCGGAAATCTTCGCCACCAGTCCGATGATATCGCTCGTCATGCGGGTGTCGCGCTCGGTCTTTATGGCTTCGGTCATCTCGCGCTGCGCCCGCAGGGACGTCAGGAAGAAGACCGCGGCAACCACCTCGACAAGAAGGGAGCCCAGCAGGCGGAGGATGTTCTCCTCCCACGAATAGCGGGCGACGCCGATGATGCAGAACACGATCATCAGCAGGCCGAGGATCGAGACGATCAGGCTGAAATACAGGCTGAGGTTCGCCCTGCGGACCTGCCCGTCCACCAGTTCGTCAAAACGACCGAACGGATCCGCTTCAACCGGGGCCGGGACCGGCGCCTGCATGTAGCCATTGTGCTCGGGGTAGGCGTAGGGCGTTTTCTTCATGGCCAACACGAGGAAATAGACGATGCAGGCGCATGCAAACAGCAGGATTGCAATGAGAACCGAAGTTTCGAGCCCGTCGATAAAAGCACTCCGCTCCATTTGCACATCCAGAGGCGCCACAAGTTGGCTTTCGTTAACACCTGATTTTCAGGGGCTCAACCTATGACGGACGAATGGGGTGATTAAGCTGTTCATAACCGACGGATGTTCTCGAGCGGCTTCCTAATCCTCCTCGTCGCGCTTGACGCGGTACTCGCCGGTGACAGGGTCCTTCACCAGCGTTCCCAGCGCACCGGTCTCGCGCTCCTTCTCGCGCTCCCTCGCCCTTTTCGTCAGCTTCTCGGCGTCGCTGACGAAGCGGCGGTAGAGCAGCCAGCCACCGCCGACGATCAGGATGAAGAATATGAGCTGTACCATGGTCCCCTCGCCCTCCGGCCTTGGTCTCTCAGAGGCCGTATCGGCTCCACAATGCCTTTTCCTCGAGCGTTTCGGCAAGACCGGCCACCGCGCCGGCACCCATCTCGCCCGCGCCGGATACGACACCGGGGAGCCTGCGGCCGAAGATATTGCGGGCGCCGCCGATCAGTTCCAACCGCGTCTTGGGGCCGTAGCGGCGCTTCAGCGTGTCCCGCATCTCGCCCATCCCGTCGACGAGCCCGAGTTGCTGGCCCTTCACCCCGGTCCAGAACAGGCCGGAGAAGATCGTGTCGTCATCGGCAAGCCGGCTGCCGCGGCGGGCCTTGACCATGTCGATGAAGACCTTGTGGATCTCCAGTTGCAGCGTCTTCAGGTATTCGACGTCACCTTCCTTCTCGGGCTGGAAGGGGTCGAGAATCACCTTGTTCTCGCCCGCGGTATAGACGCGGCGCTCCACGCCGATCTTGCGCAGGAGTTCGGGGAAGCCGAAGCCGCCCGACACGACGCCGATCGAACCGACGATGGATGTCGGGTCGACGAATATCTCGTCACCGGCAAGCGCGATCATGTAGCCGCCCGAAGCCGCGACGTCCTCGACGAACATCAGCACCTTCTTGTTCTTTTCCTCGGCGAGCGCGCGGATGCGCTGGTAGATGAGCCGCGACTGGACCGGCGAACCGCCCGGCGAGTTGATCGATATCGCGACCGCCGGGGCGTCCTTCCTCGAAAAGGCCTTCTCGAGCACCGGCGCTACGGATGCGAGGTTCAGTGTCGGGCGAAGCTGGCTGCCGCCGGTCATGATGACGCCCTGGAGCCGGACGACGGGGATGGCGATACCTTCCTTGCGGAATCGCTTGGGCAAGACGCGCGACAACAGACCGACCATTTCAGACCCTTCGTTCATGACAATACTGTCGCAGATGTATGACCGGTTCGGCGAAACACAATGGCAGGGCCGGTAATTCAGCGCTTGGAGGGCCCCCGGCGGGCGATCACGCGGCGGCCGTTGTTCAGGTCGTCCGCTTCGGCTGTGAAGGCATGACCGTCGTCTCCATGCAGGAGGAGCGGGGCACGAAACAGAAGACGCGCCCGGGAACCCTTGATCGCCGTCACGAGAAGCCTCGTCGCATCGGCGCCCGGCCGCGGATGGACGACGGTGATTTCCAGCCCGCCGAAGCGCCGGCCGCAGGCGGCGATGATCTCCGCGACAGATTGCGGACGGGCGATCAGCGACAGCTGTCCGCCCGGTTTCAAGACCGCGCCGGCGGTCCTGATCCACCCCTCGAAGAGCCCCTCATCCATCGCATGGGCCTCGGCCTTCAGCGAATCGGGCGTGGTGCGGTCGGAGGGATCGTTGAAGGGCGGGTTCATGATGACATGGTCATGGGCGTCGTCCGCCAGTCCGGCGGCCACCCTCGCCTTTCCGCGGCTGGTCACGTCCGCCTCAAGTACGCTCACCCGCGGAGCAAACATGGCGTTCTGCGGCAGGGAAAGCGTCTTGCGGGCGTAGGACGCCATCAGTTCGGAGCGTTCGACCAGCAGGACGGTCGCCTGCGAAAGCCTGGAGGCGACGGCAAGGCCCGCCGCGCCGGCGCCCGCACCGAAATCCACTACGCTTACCGGACCATCCGCGTCGACCAGGGACGCAAGCAGCATGGCATCCACACCAGACCGATGCCCGATGCCCTTGGGCTGCACGACATGAAAGCGTCCGCGATGAAACGCGTCGACTGTCTCCTTCATGCCTGCGGCTCCCGCAGCTCCCCGCCGAGGCCCGCGTCGCTGAGTATCTGTCTCGCCTCGTCGGCCCGGTCCGCCTCGACGAGAAAACGGCGCGGCAGCAGCCCCAGCGATCCTTCGAGAATGCTCATGGTCTGGTCGGCGATCATGCAGTGGATGCCGGCGTCGCGGATCAGGCTTTCGGCATAGGAGAGAAGCACGACATCGTTGGTGCGGATGAGTTCCTGCATTGATCCCTGTTCACATTTGAATGTTTGGCAATTCGTTCGCGGAACGGTATAGGCCAGTTCTACAGATCATCAGGGAATTTGAACAGGAGACCGGAACCTTGGGCGTCGTCGTACCGCTTGAAGAAGGCAAGAAGAAGCCGGCTTCCGTCAAACCACTCGTCGATCTTACCAAGAGCGACATGGAGAGGGTCAACCAGTTGATCCTGTCCAAGGCGGGCTCCGACGTCCAGATGATTCCCGAAGTCGCGAACCACCTGATTTCCTCGGGCGGCAAGCGCCTGCGGCCGATGCTGACGCTGGCGGCCGCCTCGATGTTCGGCTACGAGGGCGAAGCCCATGTCAAGCTCGCGACCAGCGTCGAATTCATGCATACCGCGACGCTCCTCCATGACGACGTGGTGGACGAAAGCGACCTTCGCCGCGGAAAGTCGACGGCACGGACGATCTGGGGCAACCAGGCGAGCGTGCTGGTCGGCGACTTCCTGCTCGGCCAGGCCTTCCGCATGATGGTCGATGTCGGCTCCCTCGATGCGCTCGACGTCCTGTCCACCGCCGCTTCGGTCATCGCGGAGGGAGAGGTGCTGCAGCTTTCCGTCGCCAAGAACATGGAGACGACGGAGGACGACTATCTGGCCGTCATCCGCGCCAAGACCGCGGCACTCTTCGCGGCAGCGGCCGAGGTCGGCCCGATCGTCGCGGAGGCCGACAAGGCCGGCCGCAATGCCATGAAGTCCTACGGGATGAACCTCGGCCTCGCGTTCCAGCTGGTCGACGACGCGCTGGACTATGGCGGAACGGCGGCCGATCTCGGCAAGAATGTCGGCGACGACTTCCGCGAGGGAAAGATCACGCTCCCGGTCATCCTTTCCTATCGCCGCGGCACGCCCGGCGAACGGGAATTCTGGCGCAAGGCGATCGAAGGCGGCGACAGTTCGGAGGAAAACCTCCAGCAGGCGATGGAGCTTATCAAGAAATACGACGCGCTGAACGACACGATCGCGCGGGCCCTCCATTACGGCACGATCGCCCGCGACGCGCTCGCTCCCCTGCCCGCATCGCCCCACAAGGCGGCTCTCCTGGAAGTGATCGATTTCTCCATCCAGCGCGTGAATTGAGCGGCCCGCCGCAAAGCAGGCTTTATTGCGGTCCGGTACCAAAAAAGCCATGCTGTCGGTGAATCACTCGATGCAGGACGTTGATGAAAGGCACCTCAATGCGGCAAATTTCCAAGCTTTCCCTGCTTTGCGGCACCGCGCTGGCCGCGGCCCTGCTCCTTGCGGCCGCGCCGAATGCGGCGACGCCCGAGGGAAAGCCCGCCGAGGAGCCGGTCAGCTTCGAGCCGGCCAAGGTCCAGTCGTTCGCGGGCGCCTTCCTCGCCGCCCGCACCGCCGACGTCGACCATGACTATCCGACCGCGATCACCCTTTACCGCAAGGCGCTGGACTTCGATCCGGCCAACCTGGAAATCCGCGAACGGCTGATGATCGCGCTCCTCCTGAACGGCCAGTTCGAGGAAGGGCTCGCCGAGGCCGAGGCCCTGAAGGACGACGAGGCTGTCGAGCGCATCACCACGATCGTGCGCGGGCTCGATGCGATCCGGGACGGTCAGTTCGACGAAGCCAAGGAAATGCTCGCCTATGACGGGCCGAACGATCTCGACAAGCTGACGCATACGCTGATTTCCGCCTGGGCCGACGTGGGCGCCGGGGACGAGAAGAAGGCCCTGAAGACCGTCAGGGACATGACTGGCCCCGACTGGTTCAAGGTGTTCACGGACTATCAGCTCGGGATGATGGCGCTTGTTTCCGGCGATAACTCTGCTGCCCGCACGCATCTGACGGCTGCCATCACCAACGAGGAAGCGGTCGCAACGGCGCCGGACACATTCATGCGCGCCGTCATGGCGCTCGCGCGGATCGAGGCTTCCGAGGGCAATATCCAGAAGGCGCTCGACGCCATTTCCGTCGGCGACGGGATGATCAGCAACTACGCCCCGCTCAAGGCGCTGCGTGAAAGCATATCGAAGGGCGAGAAGCCGGCCCAGCAGATCACGGATGCGTCGCAGGGCGCCGCCTCCGTGCTGTTTTCGATCGGGGCGGCGCTGAACCGGCAGGGTGCGGAGGACATGGTCTCCCTCTACCTGCAGGTGTCGCACGCGCTTGATCCGGAAAGCGCCGACACGCTGATCCTCCTCGGCGGCATTGCCGAGAAGCTGGAAAAGCCGGAAAGGGCGATCAGCTACTATGAAAAGGTGCCGACGGGTTCGCCGATGCGGCGGATCTCGGAGCTCCAGCTCGGTCTGGCGCTTGCCGGCTCGGAGAAGACCGAGGAGGCGCGCGAGCACCTGAAGGCCCTGATCGAAGCCGACCCCTCAGACATCCGCAGCTACCTCGCCTATGGCAGCGTTTTGTCCGACGCCAAGGACTACGAGGAGATGGCGGCGAACTATGACACGGCTGTCGAGATCATCGGCCCGGTTCCCAAGCAGAAGGACTGGACGATCTTCTTCCAGCGCGCGATCGCCTATGAGCGGCTGAAGAAATGGGACCAGGCGGAGCCGAACTTCAAGAAGGCGCTCGAGCTCAATCCGGAGCAGCCGCAGGTGCTCAACTATCTCGGCTATTCCTGGGTGGACATGAACCGCAACCTCGAGGAAGGCCTCGACATGATCCGACGCGCGGTCGAGCTTCGGCCGGACGACGGCTATATCGTCGATTCGCTCGGCTGGGCCTACTTCCGCATGGGCCGCTTCGAGGATGCGGTGACCGAACTGGAGCGCGCGGTCCAGCTGCGCGCTGGAGACGCGACGATCAACGACCACCTGGGCGATGCCTACTGGCGGGTCGGCCGAAAGCTCGAAGCCGTCTATCAGTGGAACCGGGCACTGATCTCCGAGGGCGAGGACGTCAACCGCGACCAGATCAAGGCGAAGATCGAGAAGGGGCTGCCGCCTCTCGATCCGACCGCG
>JAEZHO010000188.1 GCA_023416545.1 Pseudomonadota bacterium | reverse complement strand
CCGTCCAGTTCCTTCGGATCGTCGCAATACATGCCGACCGCGCCATAGGCCTCGGCCAGCTTCACGAAGTCCGGCATCGCTTCCGTATAGGAGTTCGACAGCCGGTTGCCATGCAGGAGCTGCTGCCACTGGCGGACCATGCCCATGTACTGGTTGTTGAGGATGAAGATCTTGACCGGCAGATTGTACTGGATGGCGCAGGACATTTCCTGGATGCACATCTGGATCGACGCGTCGCCGGCAATGTCGATCACCAGCGCGTCCGGATGCGCGACCTGGACGCCGATCGCCGCCGGCAGGCCGTAGCCCATCGTCCCCAGTCCGCCAGACGTCATCCACCGGTTGGGCTCCTCGAAGCCGAAGAACTGCGCCGCCCACATCTGGTGCTGGCCGACCTCCGTCGTCACGAAGGTCTTGCGGCCCTTCGACTGTTCGTAGAGCCGTTCGATCGCGTATTGGGGCATGATCACGTCGTTGGAGGGCTTGTAGGCGAAGGACTTGCGGGCCCGCCAGCGCTGGATGCTCTCCCGCCACTCCTGCGTCTGGCTCTTCTCGGGCTTCTTCGGCAAGGCCCGCCACAGCCGGACGATGTCCTCCAGCACCGTCGCGACATCGCCGAGGATCGGGATATCGACGCGGACGTTCTTGTTGATCGAAGAGGGATCGATATCGATGTGGATCTTCCGCGAGTTCGGCGAGAAGGCGTTGATCCGCCCGGTAATGCGGTCGTCGAAGCGCGCGCCGATACAGACCATGACGTCGCAGTCATGCATCGCCATGTTCGCCTCGTAGGAGCCGTGCATGCCGCGCATGCCGCGCCAGTTCTTGCCCGATGCGGGATAGGTGCCGAGCCCCATCAGGGTCGAGGTGATCGGAAAATCGGTCAGTTCGACCAGTTCGCGCAGCAGCCGCGACGCTTCCGGGCCGGAATTGACCACCCCGCCGCCCGTATAGAGGACGGGCCGCTTCGCGGTCGCCATGAGTTCGACCGCCGCCTGGATCGCCTTCATGTCCCCCTGCAGCTTCGGGGCATAGCTCTTGTTGACGGGCGCCTGGCCGGGAGGCGTATAGGTGCCGGTGGCGAACTGGATGTCCTTCGGAACGTCGACGACGACCGGGCCTGGACGGCCGGTCTGGGCGATGCGGAACGCTTCGTGGATAATGCCGGCCAGTTCATTGACGTCTTTGACCAGCCAGTTGTGCTTCGTGCAGGGGCGCGTGATGCCGACGGTGTCGCACTCCTGGAAGGCGTCCGAACCGATGAGCGTCGTCGGGACCTGTCCGGAAATGCAGACCAGCGGGACGGAATCCATCAGCGCGTCCTGCAGCGGCGTCACGGCATTGGTGGCGCCCGGACCGGAGGTGACGAGCATCACGCCGACCTTGCCGGTGGAGCGGGCATAGCCTTCGGCCGCATGGCCGGCGCCCTGCTCATGGCGGACGAGGATGTGCTGGATGTCATCCTGCTGGAAGATCTCGTCGTAGATCGGCAGGACCGCGCCGCCCGGATAGCCGAAGATGTGCTCTACACCGTTATCCTTCAGCGCCCTCAGAACGATCTCCGCCCCGGTCATCTGGTTGTTGCTGTCCGTCATTGTCTGATCCATCCGCTGCTTGTCTGCTGTTCCGTGGTCGAGGCATAAAAAAAGGCCCCTTGAGGAGCCTGTCTTTCCGCGCATGGGTGGCTAACGCCGGATGGTTACACCATCCTGCCCATGCGCGTTCCCACCACGATAAGTGCCATCGAAATCTTCATGGGCGCAAGTGTTAGACAGATTATTGCCCTGCGTCAACGCGATACGGTGAAAAATTACGCGACTCCCGCAGGCTGGATACTCGCCCCAAACCCCTACACCACTTGTTAAATCGCCCCGATTATACTGGAGCCGGTGTGCAGCCATGGGGGCATTCGACCGCTCCCGTTTGACGACAGGGGCTTCGTTTTGCGGAATAACGACTTGCACCGTTCCATCTCGGCTGGCGAACAGGATCGGCGCGACATCAGCCTCGCCGGCAACCGCATGCTGGGCCGCGTCGTCGCCTGCAACGGCTCGCGAGCGACAATCGCCGCCGTGGCGGAACAGGGCGAGACCGCCCTGACCGAGCTCTGGTCCGTCGGACGCCTCATCTCCATTGACGTCGGCGACAACCGGGTCGTGGCCCTCGCCTACGCGATGAGCACCGACGAGAAGAGCTGGGGCGAGCACGACGACAACAGCTTCCAGATCGAGGCAGAGCTTCTCGGAGAGGTCCGGGTCGGGTCTGACGGCAGCGAGGAGTTTTCAGGCGGCATCTCGCGCTATCCCTATCTCGGCGCGATCGCCCATCGCATCCGCTCCGCCGACCTGCTGCGCATCTACGACGCCGGCATGAACGACAGCTGCGTCATCGGCAAGCTGACCCAGGACGAGAGCATCGATGCGGCGATCCACATACCGTCCATGCTGTCGAAACATTTTGCCATCGTCGGCTCCACCGGCGTCGGCAAGTCCACGGCCGTTTCGCTCCTGCTTCACAAAGCAATCGAGACCGACCCCAAGCTGCGGATCCTGATTCTTGATCCGCACAACGAGTTCGCGGCGGCGTTTCCCGGCCACGCGGTCGTCATCGATCCGGAAACGCTCGACCTGCCCTTCTGGTTGATGAAGCTCGAGGAATTTGCCGAGGTGCTTTACCGGGGCCGCCACCCGGTCGCCGAGGAACTGGACATCCTGCGCGACGTCATCCCGGAAGCGAAGCGCGCCTTCCGCGGCGGCGACACCGGCCTGATGCGCCGCACCACCGAGAAAAGCTCGATCACCGCGGACACGCCCGTACCCTACCGCATGGCCGACCTGCTGGCGCTGATCGACGAACGCATCGGCCGCCTGGAAGGCCGCGGCGAGAAGCCCATCCTGCGCCATCTCAAGATGCGCATCATGTCGGCGATCAACGATCCCCGCTATCACTTCATGTTCTCCAACAACACGATCCAGGACACGATCATGGAGACGATCGCCCACATCTTCCGGATTCCGGGGGGTGACAGGCCGATCTGCACGTTCCAGCTCGCGGGCATTCCCTCCGAAGTGGTCAACTCGATCGCCTCGATCTTGTGCCGCATGGCCTTCGAACTGGCGCTCTGGAGCAATGGCGCGATTCACATGCTGGTGGTCTGCGAGGAAGCGCACCGCTATGTCCCGGCCGATCCCGAGCGGGGCTTCTTCCCGACCCGTCAGGCGATTGCCCGGATCGCGAAGGAAGGCCGCAAGTACGGCGTATCGCTCGGTGTCATCACCCAGCGCCCGGGGGAACTCGACCAGACCATCCTGTCGCAGTGCTCTACCCTTTTCGCGATGCGTCTAGCGAACGATCGCGACCAGGAGATCATCCGCTCCGCTATCCCGAACTCCTCCATCTCGACGTTGAGCTTCCTCTCCTCGCTCGGCAATGGCGAGGCGATCGCGTTCGGCGAGGCGATCGCCGTACCGATGCGCCTGCAGTTCGCCCGCGTCGAAAGAAAATACCTGCCGAAGGCAAACGGCGTTGCCGAAAAGACCACCGAGGAAACCCCCGATACCGTCGATCTGCGCAGCGTCGTCGCCAGGATGCGTTCGGTAACCGCACCCGAACTGGGCCCCTACCGGCCGGCCTCCGATCGCGGTGAGGATGCGATGCTGCAGGGCGCCGACGAAGCCTATGATCGCGACACCGGTCAGGATGCCCACCGGTATCCGGGTCACGATCCGGCCATGGGCGAGATGGAACTGGACCGCTGGGCGCGCAGCGTCGCGGCACCCGCTGAGGCGACCATGCCGTCGCCGGAGCACGAGATCAGGGCGCAACCCTATCACCCCGACATGCTGCCCGGCGCCGGCCGTCCGACCGCCGCACCGGCTCCGCAGCCGCCCTCCTGGCCTTCCCATCGTCCGGCCACCACCGACGGCGAGCCGGGCCTGCGGTCCTCCCAGCTTCCTCGTCGAGAAGGTTCGCTGCGGGAAACCCTCCTCAAGAGGCCGCTCGGCGGCCCCTACGACAGCAGGGACTGAGGCTCG
>JAEZHO010000204.1 GCA_023416545.1 Pseudomonadota bacterium | reverse complement strand
ACGACCTCCTCCTCCTCGACCGCAACCGGTACGAGGTCGAAGGCCACCACTTCCTCCGGGTCGGCGGGCTCCCGGATATGGGCGACCGCGTCGATGGCGGCGTCGAAACTGTCTGAATCCTGTGACTTGAGTTCCACGGCCGCAAGCGGATCGCTTCGTCCCGCCTCGGGTGCCAGGTCCATGCCGGCGGCCGCGGTCTCCACGACCAGCAGCAGGTAGAGCGCGGGGTCGTCGCAGAGCCGGCCCATGGCCGCGGGAAGGTAGCCCCTCGACGTCGGAACGGGCCGCTTCACGCGGCGGCTCGGCTCGTTGTTCGCAATGGTCACCAGCATCTGCGCGGTATGCGGCGTCAGCCCGAGCGTCGGGAACTGCTTCGATGCCGCGGTTACCATCCCGTCGGGGCCGAGCACGGCCACGTGAATGTCGGGATCGTCCAGGCCCTCGATCAGGCCGGCGCCTGCACCTCCGCCATAGCCCGAGATGCCGCCGACCGGCGCGGTGAACAGCACCGCTGCCTCGCCCGCAAGCTCGATCGGCATGCAGCGCGCCGAAACCGCCACGGCGCGAAATCCGGCCGAAACCCGGATTGTCAGCGGTTCCGGAGCGCCGGAACGACCTGCCCGGACGCCGGCGCTTTCGACCTGGCGAAAGAGGAGGTCGTGCCGATGAGGGCCCTGGTCGAGGAAGTCATAGACGGAATCGTAGCCGAACAGACGGGCCCCGCGGCCGTTGGACCAGAGGACTGCGGACATGTCTGCGGAGAACAGCACGATCGCGTCGCCGGCCGCATAGTGGTCGCGCACACGTTCATGAACCGCGATGTCGATGAAGGGGTACTGTGTGGCAGGCATGGAGAGGCCCCGACGTCACGAGCGCAGATAGGGTTCTTAAGATAGTGTTAATAGCCTCAACGCCGATTTGGGTCCACAAGGGCCCATGCCTAATGCCTCGAAAGGTTAACGTCGAATGTTGCGCTGCACAATTTTGTTGCAATGCACAATGAAACTCACTATATATGACATATGAAGCTTCGGTTATCTTCCGAAGATACAAGTAAAGGAATACGAGGATGGCATACCGTACAGATGATATCTTCTCCTTCAGCGCCTTCGATCCGGCCAAGCTGACGGACAGCTTCCGTGAATTCGCCGAGAAGGGCGCAGCTCAGTCGCGCGAAGCCTTCGCCAAGGTGAAGGCCGCGACCGAAGAGGCCACCAAGACCGTGGAAACCACCATGCAGTCCGCCCAGGCGGGTTCGGTCGAGGTCGGTCTCAAGGCGATCGACGCATTGCGCACCAATGCGGATCTCTCGCTCTCCCACATGGAGGCCCTTCTCGGCGTGAAGTCCGTGGCCGAATTCGTGGAACTGCAGACGACCTTCATCCCCAAGCAGGCCGAACTCACGGTAGACCAGGCCCGCGGCATCCAGGACGCGACGCGCAAGCTTGCCGAAGCCGTGAGCCAGCCGGGCAAGGAAGCCGCCGAAAAGGCCATGTCCACCTTCAAGGCCGCCTGAATTTCATAATCTCGAAAGCGGGAAGGGCCGGGTTCGAAATGCCCGGCCCTTCTTTTCGGATTGGGGCTTGCAAAAAATATCCGATGCTCGTATTTGACCGGAAAAGCTGCTGCGGCGGCTTGGATATGCGGTTGTAGCTCAGTTGGTTAGAGCGCAGGTTTGTGGCACCTGAGGTCGCTGGTTCAACTCCAGCCAACCGTACCATCTCCCGATCATATTTCAGAAAACATATTCTTTCTGGCGTCGGGTGACGAGAAGGAAGGCGTTCGGCTTGCATCTTTCGGTCCGAGAACCTAGTTTTGGTTGCAGCGCACACTATGTTTGCAGCCATTCCCTCCGTCATATTCCGCCTGCGGCGCGAAACAATCGTAGAAGGACTGCTCCCATGTCTATTTCCGTGAGCAATTTCGACTCTGCAGAGAAGACCGGTGTTTCTGCAGATCGTGTATCCAACATCCTCGCGGAAGCCCGCAAGGAACGAAACTATACCCTCGAACAGCTGGCCGTCGCGACCGGGTTGACCGTCAACGAACTGGCGGCCGTCGAAAGCGGCGAGGCAACCGACCCCGCCCTGGTGCAGCGCATCGCCTCCGCACTGGGCCTTCCGCCTGCGACACTTCTCTGAGACGGGCGAATTCCGCCTGGTTTGAGCCGGAAGACGAATATCGCGGTCCGTAAACGCAATCTTGATGGGAAGCTGTCATCCCTGCGGCATCTCGAAGATGCAGGACCTGACGGGACGCGAGCGTGGAGAATACCTTTCTGATCGAGGTGAGGGGCAGCCCGGGCGAGCTTTCGCCCGACTGGCCCTCCGGCGCGCCCGGACAACGGGGAGATGCGCTTCTGCACGCCTTCCAGACGCGTACCTTCCTTGAGGTGTGGCTGGAGAGCTTCGGACGCACCGGCCGGCAGAGCTTCCATTTCGTCGAGGTGAGGGATCGCGCCGGCCGTCCTCTGCTTCTCGTCCCGCTTCGCATCATCGTTGCCGGCGGCGCGCGGCTGCTCCAGTTCATCGACCACGAGGCGGCGGACTATAACGCCCCGGTGCTTTTCTCGTCCGGCCACGCCTGGACCCGCGAGAGTGCTAAGCAACTCTGGCAACAGATTGTCGCGAAGCTGCCGCTCGTCGATGTCGTCGAACTCACCAAGATGCCGGGTGACGTGGAGGGCGTGGACAATCCGCTCTTCCTCCTGGGAAGCGGCGCCGGAGAACTCTCCTGTCATGCGACGGACCTGAGGCGCCCGTGGGCGGAAATCGACCGCGAGGTCCCCAGGCGCACCACGCTCCTGCGTAAGATCAGAGGTCTCGAGCGGATCTCCCCCCTCGGCTTCCATGTCGCCAAAACGGCAGAAGAGGTCAGGCGGGTGACGGAGGTGATGCTGCGGCAGAAGCAGCGACGCTTCGAGGAGACCATGGTGCCGGGCTTCGACGTCGATCGCGACAAGTTCGACTTCTTCGACAAGGGAACCGCCCGCTTCCACCAGCAGGGCATGCTCAAGCTCTTCTATCTCACCTCCGGCGACACGATCGTGGCAACCATCTGGGGCCTAACCAGCGAGAAGCGCTACTACGCGATCATGCTGTCCTTCGAAGGCGACGAATGGACCAGGCACTCGCCCGGCAGCATTCTCTTCTACAAGGCCCTCGAATGGCTGCACCGGAACGGATACGAGTGGATGGACCTCGGGATCGGCGACGAGCCATGGAAGCTGGAGAGCTGCCGGACGACCATCCCTCTCGTCGAGCGTCGGGAGGCGCTGACGCCGCGGGGTCGCCTTCATATGGCACGCGTGAAGTTGACGGAGGCTGTTCGGCGCACGCAGGCCTATCAGAGGCTCCGCCCCTTGAAATGGGTCGTCCTGAGAAAAATCCGGGGGCGTTGAGTTCTCGTCACAGGAAGATGTGGCGCTCCTCCTGAACGATGTCGTTGAGGTAGCGGACCAGCGTCCTTATCCGCGCCAGGTCACGGCTGCTTTCGTGATAGGTCGTCCAGTAGGCGCGCCGGATTGCCTTGTCGGGAAGAATGCGCACGAGTTCCGGATACTGGCGGGCGATGTAGTCGTGGAGGATGCCTATCCCCGCGCCGGAGCGCACGGCCTCCGTCTGGCCGATGGGGCTCGAGACCTCCAGCGTCGCATCCCAGTCGCGCATGATTTCGCCGGTGAAGTTGAGCGAGGGCGAGAAGATGAGATCCTCGACATATCCTATGCGCGGATGACGGCGAAGGTCATCGACCGAACCCGGCATGCCATGGGTCTTGATGTGGCCCTGCGAGGCATAGAGGCCCAGCGTGTAGTCGGTCAGCCTGGACGAGACGAGCCGGCCCTCCTGCGGCCGCTCTATGGTGATGGCAACGTCCGCCTCCCGCTGCGATAGGGAAAAGGAACGTGGAACGGGTACAAGCTGCACCTTCAACTGCGGGTGCTGCCGCATGAGCCTTCCCAGCCTGGGCGCGAGGAAGGAGACGCCAAACCCGTCGGGCGCGCCGAGCCTGACCGTACCGCTGACACTGGTATCGATCCGGCCGGTTGCCGCCTGCGCCGCCAGCATCTGGGTCTCCATCCGCTCGGCGGCGGCAAGATAGACTGTTCCCTCCGCGGTCAGTTCGCAGCCGTTTGTCCGGCGGACCAGGAGGCGCGTGCCGAGCGCACGCTCGAGCGCCGTCATCCGCCGGCCGAGGGTGGCGTGGTTGATCCCGAGACGTCGCGAGGCGGCGAGGAGCTGACCGCTTCGCGCGACCGCCAGGAAAAGTCGGACATCATCCCAGTTCATACATCGCCTATGTACTAATTTGCACAATGGATGCG